>CAJXRJ010000117.1 GCA_913058555.1 uncultured bacterium | reverse complement strand
TAGGCGCCTGCGCTCCCAGCCCTCCGGTTTCTCCTCCTTCCCTGGTCCGTCGGCGGAGCCGACTCGCGGTGTGGACGGTTTGGCGCATCGCATCCGGCCGACTGGCCACTGGACCGTAGGGGAGGTCTGATGCTAGCTCGACACGTGCAGCCGCCAGGCTGTCTCTTCGGGCGGAGCCTTGCGTGGGTCGGGGCTGTTCGCTGGGCGGTCGCCCACAAGGCGGGTCCAGTAGCCGTGCCGCATGGCCACGTGGGACACGCCAAAGGAGACGCTCAGTTCCCACCGACCATCGGCGAGGGGGTAGTACTTGATGGGCTGACAATCCGCCCGGCTGAGTTGTGGGATGGCGCTCAGGTAGCGCGGCACAAGCTCGTCCAGAGTGAAGGGCATTCGCCCTTGGTCCTGGCGAAAGGTACGAATCTCCTGGGCCGTCACTTCGTGGACCGCCTGGACTTCCTGGCCAATGGTGCGCGCTCGGAGTTGTTCCGAATAGGGGTAGCTGAAGAGCCAGAGACCAAGGGCGACGACGTAGACCACGATCGGGACGGAGGGCGCCGTGCGGACGCCCGGTACCCAGAAACCAGCGAGCACAAGCAGGACCCACAGGGCAGCGAAGACAATCCCCATTCCCAACGCAATCAGGAAGACCTGGGTCATCCAAGGCTCGCCGGTGTAGGCCCCTAAGAGCCCGAGGGCCGGAACCGAAGCCAGTAGGAGTAGGACCCAGCGCAGCTTGATCACTAGCGGAAAGGCACCGCGACGGCGGAGGTGAAGTTGGACGTGGCGGTTCCATTGACGGTATCGCGGTACCAGACCTGGAAGTGCCAGGTCTGACCGGCCATCACCGGCGTCGAGCCGCCTCCCTGGGGAAGGCCCGACAGGTCGAGATCCACATGGCCGTGGCCGAAGCGCTCCGTCAAGAAGACGCCGGAGTTGAGGCGGCCGATCGCGCCCCCCAAGCAGAGGGTTCCTTGGCTACCACCCGCCTGGGGCACAAAGCCCGTCGACAGGGACGTAAGGGCCAGGCCTGCGGAGTCCGTCGGGAGATCGATGCAGTGGAGCACAAAGTCGTTGCGCGCCGCCACGTCGGACCGCGTCGCCAGGATCTTGCCACTGCGTCCCGTTGAGTTCGGCACGCCAGCGCAAACGCTCTGCCCAAGGGAGTAGTCGCCGATTCGGACGACCGCACGCGTTGTCGGTGCGCCACTGGACTCCAGCAACATGATCGCGAGCAGGTCCGAACGCCCCACCGTGTCCTCCACTGCAACGGAGAAGAACTCGCGGATGGAAGCGCCAACGTCCGGCTGTCCGTCAAGATCCACATCGACCCCGATGTCCGCCCGAAACAGATCTACCCCGTGAAGGTGGGGGATCCAGTCGGCGATGTTCTGCGAATACACGCGGTTTAACAGCACGTACCCGTCGAGGTCGATTCCAGTGACGCCGAAGGCCTCCTGCCTTGGGGCTGCTGGGCTGATGGGCACGCCGTCCCGTAGGTTGATGTACCAGTTTTGCGCGCCGATGTCGTAGGTACCCGTGACAGCGACTTCGCCCGCATCGTTGATGTAGCTCGGACCGATGGAGGCCCATCTGCGACCAGCTGATCCGGCGACCGAATCAGGGATGGTCCCCGCCCGCACGAACGGGACACCGCCGTCCAGTGAAATGAACTGCCCGTCCACCAAGACCGCGTCCAAGGGATTGGATGTGCCGAAAAACTGGACGCGACTCATCAAGTGGTTGCCGCTGGGGCTCCAGGTCAGATGGAATCTGCGGACTGACTGCGAGATCCCCGGCAGTACGTCTCCTTCACGGAGAAACACCGATTGGTTGGGGAAGCTCAGGGCCACGTCCAAGCCGATGTCTCCGGCTCCGTCTTGCAGGTAGCCGTTGATCAATAGCTGGCCGCCCACAAGCTGCTGAACAGAATCAGCTCCGTACCAACGGTCCGTCGTTCCTGGGATCGGATCCCCCGGCTGAACGATCACCTGATCATCTACGAAGACCGCCCATCCTGGCATCGCTCCCTGCACGTAGCTGCTGTAAGCAAGGCGCCCCCCCGCAAGGGATAGCGACCGAGGCCCTCCCTGTTGCGGCAACCCTCCAACGACCTGGGGCACGCGAAGGAGGGTGGGCGGAGTATCGAGTCCGCCGGTGAGCGATCCCACAACTGCGATCGTCGGGCCTCCACCCGTCCCGGTCATGTTCACCAGTGCAGCCCAACCGGCATCGACGCCGGCCGTGACGGTACGGATCGTTGAGATCGTGCCTCCAACACCGGGAATGGACTGTCCCTCCTGAAGGAGGACCTGGACGAAATCTTGGCCGGCAGCGGAAGGGGCCAATGCAAAGGAGGCGAGGGCGAGCGGCGCGAGCAGCTTGTTCATATCTGTGACTCCAAAGAGGTGGTCCTTCCAATTCACAGGCTGAGGCCCAGATCCGCCAGGAGCGACACCGGAAACGCCCCTCAGATCGGTCCACGACCCTCCGCCAGCCCCCTGCGGCTTAAGGAAGTAAGGCCCCAGCGGTTCCTCGGCCTAGATCAGAAATTTTGGCAGCGCACCGATCATCGGTTCCCATGGGTAGGTGAAACCATGGCTGACTCCCACACAGATGACCTCCTCGCTGAAGCCCCCTGGCTGCGGCGCTTCGCCGCTGGGCTGGCCCGCAGCGCCGCAGACGCCGACGATCTTGTCCAGGACACCCTAAGCACTGCCCTGGCGACGGGTAGGGGTGGTATTGGGAGCGGCCCTGTGGGCCGCGGGCTCCTCGCAGGGATCGCGCGCAACCTCGCCAAGGCCGGTCGCCGGCGCGATCGACGCCGGATCGAGAGGGAAGTGCGGCACGGGATGCTCGACGGGACCGCGGCAGCACCAGCTGCGGACGAAGACGCCCGGCGCCTCGACCTTTTGCGGGTATTGCTAGACGAACTCAGCACGCTCCCGCCCGCCCAGCGCCGGGCGATCACGTCGCGTTTCCTGGACGAGCTCGAGCCAGCGGAGATTGCAGCCCGGGACGGCGTCAGTCCTTCGTCGGTGCGGTCCCAGCTCTCCCGGGGCCTGGCCGCTCTACGCGAACGCATGGACCAACGCGGCGACGGGCGGGACCAATGGCTCGGATGCCTTGGCCCTTGGGCCATGGGCAGCTCGCTGCTACCGGCGGCTCTCCCCGTCCAGGCCGCCGTCGGCTCTGGAACAAACACCAGCCTCACCACCGCCGCGACTCACCCCACTTCCCTCGTGGCCGGCGCCGCCGGCCTTGTCGTCATGAAGACCACTCTCTGGCTCACCTCGCTCGTTGCCATTCCCGCGCTGCTCGCTGGTCTCTGGTGGTACCAAAGGGACCTCGCACCCGGTGGCCCCGAGGGGCAGGCGAACACTTACGCGGAGTCCGAGCCTGAAACGCCCCTGGCCCAGATCCCGATTCCAGAGGCCCGTAGCGCCGCGGTCACCGCAGCGGCCCCTGAGGCTTCACCAGCGACCGCCCCAGAAGTACCCTCCGAGATAGGTGTTTCCGAAGGGAGTCCCCCTGCACCAAGCACAGGCCTGGTCGTGGACATGCTCACCGGAGAACCTGTTCCCCACATCGGCCTTGAGTTTCTTTACGCCGCCACCTTCGAGGGCGAGGGGGAGAAGGTGCAGTCCGATGCACAAGGGCGGATCGAGATTGACCCGACTCACTTCCCAGCAACTCCGCGCCTACGACTCCTTGAGAATGACGGGACGACATTGGGCCAGGGGTCGGCGATCCGCCAGTCGGTGGTCGCCTTCCCTTTCGAGGAGCCGATTCCCGTGCACGTCGGACCCACGTTCACGCTGGACCTGCCCGAGGCGCGGCTGGAGACCCCTTGGTCCATATCGATTCGCTTCCGCGCCGTCGATGACACCAACTCGTACAACGACCCCCAAGCCACGATTCGCGAAGGCGAGCGTCCGTGGGTCAGGTTCCCCCGGGACGTCACGGAACTAGAAGGCGAGCAGTTCGAACTCGTGTTCGAGGACTTGCGCAATCTTCTAACCGCCCGAGTCCCCGTCACTCGCACGCGAGGAATCGAAACAGAGGTCATCCGGCCCGAATTCGAGCAGCGCGGCGCCGCCCGCTTTGTCCTTGGGATCGAGGGTTCGGCCCAAGCCCCCGCGCTCAAGGTTGACGTGACCCCCAACGGCCACACTGTCGCCGAGGACCTCGGGCTCCGCGCGCTCCTCACGGAACGCAACGGGGACGGGACGACCACGGGCACCCTACGCATGCTCCCACCGGGGAACTACACGTGGACGATTATCGGCGCTGGAACCGGTGCCAGCTCGTCTTTCGACGTCCTCCCGGGCGAGACCACCGATGTAGAGATCCGGGCGGAGGCCCTGGGGGCGACGTTCGACTCAGAGGTGCTGATCGATGCCTCGGCTGCGCCAGATTCCAACGTGGCAAAGTGGGTCGTGATGGTGACGTCCGACGACGAAGCAGGCGCGGGCTTCATGACACGGGCCGTCCCCGTGGAGGGAGTCGATGCGCAGTATCGGGTCGCACTGAAGGCGCTTCGCCACGGGACGTGGCGCGTAGTGGTCCAACCCCTGGGCGGCGCCGTTTTGGAACCTGGTAGCGCGACCGTCACGCCGGGCGCACCGCCCCAGGTTCTACGCCTGCTGTCCGATGCGGGACGGGCATCCCTGACCCTGCGCGTCGTCGATGGCACGACCGGATCGCCCATCGACATGGCAACCGCCACGGTACTTATCGTCCCAAGGGATGTTTTTGAGTTCACTCCCGTGAACAACAGGCACTCCATCCTCAGCACCGACCAAATCCCGCGGGGCAACCCGACCGAGATCTTCGTGCGTGCTCCGGGCTACCGCGGCGAGGCGCTGCTCCACGACCCCGAGCGGGACGGGGACGAAAGAGAAATCCGACTGACACCGGGCTGGCGCAGCCGCGTCCTGGTCATCAACGTGGCCACCATGTCCCCTGCGGCGGGCGTCAACGTCCGCGTCGACGGCAAGGACGCGGGCACGACCGGGGCCGACGGCGTCTGCTGGATTGAGGGCGACGGGCCCCCGCTCCTCATCGAAGTGGGTCATGGGCACGGGTCCCTTGAGGTTGTCGGTACGCCATACGAGAACGTGCGACGCGGCGAGTCCAAGACCGACCCTGCGTTTGGTTTCATGTTCCAGATGGCGCCGAAGACAACGGGCACTGGTCGTTAGTCGCTGGGCGCCGCCGAGAAGGGAAGGCGGCTACTGCCGGACGGGGTCCAGCCCAAGAAGCGCCTCGGGCGCCTGCTGGCTCTCGGGTTCTCCGCAGTAGTACACCCATCGCGCGAGGTCCCCTTCACCCAGGCGCTGCTCCGCGAATCGGTCCACACCCCAACGCGCATGCTCGGGATCAACAAGGGGTCCCGGCTGCCCGTCCGCGCCCAAAGACTCGAACCGAACCAGGCCCCCGACGGCTACGACACCGATAGGCGTCCCCCACCCATCGAGAACCGGCGCCCTGGAGAGCAGCTCCTTGGCGGCGGCTTCTACCCCAGCCGAATGCGCCGTCACGTCAAAGGCCTTCGCCAGCCTCGCGAACTCATAAATCGTGATCTCTGACTCGTCCAAGAACGCGAGCGAGAAGCCCTCCGGTCCCTCCAGGGCGAGCGTTCCATCCGCCCGGCGCGTCGCTGCGCAGTACCGAAGATCTCGGTCATCGCCCTCCCCACCGGGCTCGCGGTCCCTCCCGCGGCTCAAGAGGACCAGCAGGCCGTCGTCGCGCAGCTCGTAGTCGATCCGGTGCCCCCACGCATCCAACCGATCCTCCGCGTCCATGCCCGTCAGGTCCCCAAGGGCAGCAGGAAAGTGCCCCTTCTCCGCCGCGTAATCGGTCGACGCGCGAAGGATCCTCATCATCGAAAGATGCGTGAGCGAGTGCGAAGGCACGATGCACATCCCGCTGAGTAGGAGGTATCCGCCCCCCACGCAGGTCCCCAAAGCCAGGAGCAGCGCCACAATGATCGATTTGAGGGACATGCTGGCGATTGTAGGCCCAGCGTTGGCCCAAAGGAGGCCCACACCGGCGGCCTGGTCATCCCGGACTACGCGTCGGGGCCTATCTCCTGCGCCCTCCCCTTGAGAAAAACCTGCTCTGCCGCCGTCGGCGCGGACTGCGCCGCGCGCTCAAAGGCAGAAGCCGCCTCGCCCCTTCGACCCAGGCGCCGGAGAAAGTCCGCGCGCGTCGCGTGCAAGAGGTAGTAGCCCTCCAGATCGAGCCCATCGACCAGCCCCAAGCCGGCCCCGGGACCCTCAACCTCGGCCACGGCAATGGCGCGATTCAGCGCCACGATGGGGCTGCCGGTCATGCGCAGGAGCTCGCCGTAGAGCGTGACGATCTGCGGCCAGTCCGTCTCCTCGATCGTCTTCGCGTCGGAGTGCACCGCTTGGATGGCGGCTTGGATCTGGTACGGACCGGCCGTGTCCATCAGAAGGCACTCCTTGACCAGCGACTGCCCCTCCGCGATGAGCGATGCATCCCACAAAATTCGGTCCTGGTCACGGAGCAGAATAAGGCCACCATCGTCATGGAAGCGCGCGCTTCGACGTGACTCCGCAAGAAGCATCAGCGCCAGCAGCCCCATCACTTCGGGCTCGCCCGGGAGTAGCGACTTCAGGAGCCGCGCGAGTCGAATCCCCTCCTTGCATAGATCCCCCGCCTTGGGAGGACCCGACGCCCCTTCGTTGTAAACGAGGTAGCAGACCGCGAGCACCGGCGGCAACCGCGACGGCAGCTCATCATCTGCGGGGACGCGGTAGGGAATGCGCGCCGACTTGATCTTCCGCTTCGCCCTCACGATCCGCTGGGCCATCGTGGACTCCAGGGTCAGGAATGCCCGCGCCACGTCCTTTGTGGTGAGCCCGCACAAGAGGCGAAGGGTCAGTGCCACCTGGGCCTCGGGGGAAAGCGCGGGGTGACAGCACGTGAAGATGAGCCGAAGCTGATCGTCGTCCATGGGATCGACTCCGTGCCCCTCGGTGGACTCCAACTCGCCCCGGTCCGCCACGACGTCGCTGAGGAGCGCTCGCCCGAGGGACTCGCGCCGGAGGCGATCGATACCGCGGTTCCGTGCCGTCTTCAGGATCCAGGCCACGGGCTGCCGCGGCATTCCCTCCAATGGCCACGTCCTGAGCGCCACGGCAAAAGCATCCTGCACCGCGTCTTCGGCGACGTCCATGTCGCCGAAGACGCGGATCAAACTCGCGACGGCGCGGCCCGCCCCTTCACGGAAGACCCGGCCGACCTCACCCACCGAGACCTTGCTCTCGCCATGGTTCATCACCGGCGCTTCACTCGCCGGGGGGGCTCCAGAAGGCCCTGACTTCAATCGGCTGCCCGACGGCCTTCGTCACTTTCCCCGCCCAGGCGAGGGCACTATCCAAATCCGGCGCCTGAATGATGTAGAAGCCCGCAATGTGCTCCTTCGCCTCGAGGAAAGGCCCGTCCGTCATCACGGCGCCTCCATTCGCATCTTTGACCACCGTGGCGCTCTCCGGTTCAGTCAACCGGCCCGAGAATAGCCACGCACCGCCATTCTTCATCTCCTGCTCCAAGGTCTCAATCCGCTGAAACGCCGCCTGCATTTCCTCGGGTGGCATGGCGTGGCAGTCGGATCCGGGGGCGGCGTGCACGGAAAGTAGAAACTGGTTCATAGCTGTTTTTGATGGGTTGAGCGGGGCCTGCCCCGCGGGGCTCAACTCCAAGACGAATGGGATCACGCCAGATCGACACGCCCCCAGAGAAGATTGTCCCCCTTCGGTCGTCGCGGACTCCTGAATCCGTCGACTTCCCACTTCGGCCAGTCCGTCGACCTACTCCGTCGACCTACAGGGAGTTTGACCCTTGGGCGATCCGCGGCCGCAGTGGCTCTGCCAATTGGCCTGGGCTAGGGGTCGACCCCCAGCCCTCGCTCGAACTCCATGACGGCTTTAGCGGTCGCCCTGTCGACCTCACGCAGCATGGGTTCCCCAGCGGGTCCGATCCCCCGGGCGAAGATCTGGCCTGGGCGCTGGGCAAGCCTGAAGAACGCTTCGAAGAGTCGCACCGCTTCGGCCTTCCAACGCGCCTTCTCGTCCGGCGCCTCTGCCTGATGCATGGCGAGAACGGCCGCGTTGAGTTCCTCCTGAAGCTCCTCCGACCGGCGCTCTATCTCCGGGAGAATATCCAGCGCGCGCTGCCTGGCGTCCTCGGCCGCCGAAGCGGCGAGTGCCGCTTCCTCTGCGCCCGCTAGATGAGCATACGCCTCCATCACATTGTCGGCTTCGCAGTATCGACACGTCACGAGCGCCTGCATTGGGTCCTTGAGCGGCGCCCCGCAGAGGCGGCAACGGAAGACCTTGGAGGGTGCGGTCATGGGTGGGGTCGGGGCGAGGGACGGGCCTGTGAACCCAGTGGAGTCCACGGGGCGAGGGTAGGGGAACGGGACGCCCATTCCACGCAGGAGTTCTCAGTAGCTATCCTTCGACGATGCAAGCGGTCGTGCTCATAGGAATCCAAGCCACGGGGAAATCCAGCTTCTGTCGAGAGCGATTTGGCGAGACCCACGTGCGCATCTCCCTGGACATGCTGAAAACTCGGCACCGGGAGGCACGCATCCTCGAGGTCTGTTGCGACACCCAACAGCCCTTCGTCATCGACAACACCAACCCCACGAAGGAAGACCGCTCGCGCTACATCGCGCCCGCGCGGAAGGCCGAAATGAGGGTCATCGGCTACTATTTTGCATCGTCGATCGGAGGGGCACTGGCGCGGAATGCGGAGCGTGAGGGCAAGGCCCGCATTCCCGACGGTGGTGTCCATGCCACCCATGCGCGCCTTGAGCTGCCGGCGATGGACGAGGGATTCGATGAGCTGCACTACGTGCAAATCCGCGACGGCAAGCTTGAGGTAGAGGCATGGCGCGAAGAGCGCCCATGAGACGATGAAGTTCGACGAACTAGACAAGAAGCTGCGCGTCTACGAGACGGCGGCAGACCTGTGCGTTCTCCCGGGTATCTACATGGTGGCCCGTATCGACGGGCGCAACTTCACGAGACTGACGAAGGAGCTCCATCGGTTCGAATCGCCATTCGATGAGCGCTTTCGGGACATGATGGTGGGCACGACCCAGCACCTGATGGACTGCGGTTTCCGGGTCACTTACGGGTATACGCAGAGCGATGAAATCTCGCTCTTGTTCCACCGGGACGAGGAACTCTTCGGGCGCAAGCTCCGCAAGTACAACTCCATCTTGGCCGGAGAAGCGAGCTCCAAGTTCTCGCTGCTGCTCGGGGACAAGGGCGTCTTCGACTGCCGGATCTGCCAGCTCCCCAACGAGTCCTTGGTGGTCGACTACTTCCGCTGGCGCAACGAGGATGCACACCGCAACGCTCTGAATGCGCACTGCTACTGGGCCCTGCGCAAGCGTGGCGAAGGCGAGCGTGCCGCCACGGAACGCCTGAGCGGACTCTCCATCGGCGACAAGAATGAGCTGCTCTATCGGACGGCACAGACCAACTTCAACGACTTGCCGCTCTGGCAGCGCCGTGGAACGGGGCTCTACTGGGAGAGCGTCGCCAAGCCTGGGCTGAACCCCAAGACGGGGCATGCGGTCGAGGCCAAGCGTCGGCGCCTGAAAGTGGACCTGGAACTTCCCATGAAAGACGAGTACAGCGAATTCGTGCGCGGCCTCGTCGAGCGCGGCTGAGCTGGCGAACTCGAACGGCACCCGAGGCACCCTGTGCCCTGCGTGATCAGGCGCTTATGGAATCAGCGACGCAGCGCGGACTCGATGCGCTGCACGATCGTCGGGTTCTTGGAGGTCACGTGGACCGCCGACGATTGGGAACCACGGGACTCCACACGAACCGTCGTCTCGGAACCATCGATGGTCGTCCGGAAGCTGCGATTGCCCCCGTTGTTCATGAGCGGATCGCTTGTCATCCCTTGCACGATGCCGCGGACACGTTGCCAGGTGCTCTCCGCATCCGCTTCTATGGCCATGCCGGAGGACTGAGCGCTTCGCTTGAAGGTGCTGCCGTCACCTGAGGCAGTGACGCAGCTGGAGGTAGCTGCCACGGCAAGGATGGACGCCGCGGCGAGGGCGGCGTTTTGGAATCGTCGATTCAGGGTCATAGCTGGCGCTCTATGGGAAGCTGGCAAAGGGGGTGGATTGAGCCGCGAACGGCACGTGTCTAACCCTAAGCGCACCCCCGCAACCCATGAATGACAGGCCTGACAGATGATTGCGACCGGGCTGGCCTAGTGAGCCCAGATGAGATTCGTGGCTGGCTGAGCGCCAAGGTCCCCGAGGACCGGCGCGTCATGGGTGTTGCGATACGGAAGGTAGCAGCTCAGCGCCGGCCCCTCGCTGTGGCAAAGATCAACCCAGATCGCGTCCATCTCCCCACCCCCCAGGCTCTGGTTCACGAAACTCTGATCCGTGACGATGGCGCAGGCCCGGAAGCGCGACCGGCTCTTGCGCAGGAGGGCCAGGAGCTTCTCGGCCATCTCCGGGGCCGTGATCCGGTCATCTAGCGATCCGACGATGACCTTCTCCTCCTCCCCGATGCCCAGATAGAACGGCAGGACCGTCCCCGTCTCCAGAAGGGTCTTCTCCCCCATTTCGAGGGCCTCCCCCACGAGAAGGTCCAGATCATCCTGCGCCTGCTGGGACGCGTCGTCTCTCCACGAACTCATGGGCGCAGGATAGCCAAGAAGAGGCCGCGTCGTGGCCCCCCCTTCTGAACGTGGGATGGACCCTCCATGGCCCAGGTCACCCCCGCCCGCTGGGGAGCGGCCCCTCGGCCCCAGGATCAGGACTAGCATCAGGGTCAGCGCTTCACCAGCTCCCAGTAGCGGTGGCCTCCGCGTTCGCGCGGGGAGAGGGTGGCACGGTCGGTGGCCGAAAGGCGGTTCTTGACCACGTCGACCAGGTCCCCGAGGACCCGCCCGCTGTCGGCGATGTAGGCGTGGCCTCCGGCGACCGGAGTGACGTCCACCGTGTCCATGCCATCGAGAATCACGATGTTGTCGCCGGCCATTCCCGCCCGGCGCTGCCCGTTCACTTGGACCGACGCCAGCAGGGCTTCATCGCGCTCGGAGGCATACAGCGTCACCCGTCGGGATCGCTTCATCAAACGTGGGGCGATGAACCGCTCGAACGTGTCGGAGTCGAGATCCGGCGCGGCGAGAATGAGCTCAGAGAACACCGGCTCGACTCCCTCCAGGACAGGCTCAATGGCCAGGGGGAACGCCGCGGAGAAGACCCTCGATCCCATCGAGTGGGCCAGCACGTGGATTTGCTCCGCTCCGGATTCCCGGCGAAGGTCGCCGAGGAAGCCGGCCAGGTTCCCCGCGCTCCAGTCGGCGTTTTCCTTGTCGTAGGTGTAGAGCGCCGCTGCGCCCTTGGAGGGCCACGAGTAGAGAATCGGCGCCCCCTCGAAGCCGACGTCGTAGACGATTTGCGCCAGACGCATCGCGGCGTACGCGAAGGTGTTGTTGTAGCCGTGAATGAAGAGGAAGGCCTCTTTCTTCTCCGAAGCAGCCACCACGTCGTGAAGTTCCCCGAAGAACGCTCCCTGATCCATGGGATTCACGTCCTGAATCACAAAGTGGCGGAGAGGGTCGGGGTAGAGCTCTCCACGCAGGAGCGAAGGCATCTCGATGCGTGCGATGCGGTGATTCTGAACCGGAATCGATACGACGACGGTCCCCAACTCGAGGGCCCCGGATCGGCTCCGCGCGCTGCCGTAGAGAACGTCCGTGTTCTTGGAGAGCCGCAGGGTCTCAAGGGCGAGGAGCGTGCCCCGTATGCAGAGCCCCCCCGCCGCCATGAACGCCAGACCCGAAAGAACGCAACCGACGCGCCGCGCCTCCGTCTTGAGCCAACGCTTGAGCAGCCGATTGACGGCAAACGCCGCGAGGAGCGCCACAAGGGCGGGAAACAGCGGAGCCAAAATCGTCGCAAGGCCGGGCGTCTCACGGCGGCGGTCCGTCGCGTAGAAGAGCCGCACGTACTCGATCGCGGGGGAGACCTCGCCCTGGCCGTAGCGGCCCGCCCGGAGCAATACCTCAAGCTCCTCTGGACCCGAGACCTCGCGCTCTAGTCCGTTCACATCCACCAGCCGGAGCGGATAGGAGAGGTCCCTCGCGTCCTCTTCGCCCAGGACGAGGGGGCCCGGCGCGAGCCTCGGCTGCTCGTCGGTATCAGGCGTACCGCGGTCGGGAGTAGCGCCATCCTCCGGAGGGGAAGACTGCATATCGCCCCCCGAATCACAGCCCGCAAGTCCAAGAACGAGCAGCAAGAGAAGGGACAGGGTCCTGATCATGGGCACCATCCTACAGGGCATCCCCCCCATCGCGGCGCCCGATAGCGGCAGCCCGTCCCCGCCGGCCCACGGCCCCGATCGGTTGGCACCTTACCGCTGGGACGTCCGCTCCACATCGAGACGGAACCGTGACCCGGCGCCCTTCTGCACGGCCACCTTGATTCCATTGGCTTCGTCTTGGAACGTCGCGCCGGCCCCATAGAGAGCGTCGTAGTGGGCGATGTAGCGGCGCGCCAGCCTTGGGAACTTCTGATCGTCGTCTGGGACGCAAGGCTGGACACGAATCGGGCCGTGACCCGAGGGGGTCGTCAGCGAGACCCTGTAGATCAAGACGCCCGGCTCCGGGCGCTCCTCGCTCAGGTGACGGACTTCGGCGACGTAGGCCTCCGTTTCGGAGAGCGGCAGGACCAGGGCCCTCTTCCCGCGCTTCTCGTCCATGTGATCAAGTTCGACGCTGCACTCGCCCTTCGTGACGATCTCAAACGACCGATCATCGAGCCAGCCCAGCTTACGCTTGTGCCACGCAAGGTAGTGCTGGGCGTGACACTGGAACCCCATGGGATCCCAAGCACCGGTGTACTGGTGCACGTTCTTATAAGCGCCCCCGGAGGGAGCCAAGCTATAGAGATCCGGCAGGCCCAGCACATGACCCGTCTCATGCACGAGAGTTTGCCATCCCCAGTCCTTGCCACGGATGTCGTTCCCGAACGTGACCGCATGGTGGATCTCATGGCCGTCCGCGCGGAATCCGCCACGGCCATGGGAGTTGAACGTCGGCGAATTGAACGTGCCGGGAGCCTTGTTCGCGACGACGAAGATCAACGAGTAGTCGCTGAAGTCCACGTCGTCGTCAGCCGCCGCGACGGCCTCCGAGATGTAGCTCTTGTGGGGCCCGTACTGGGAACAGTCGTAGCCGGGCTCGGTGGACTTCCCCTCCATGGGGTACCACTCGAAGTGGGCGTCCACCTGGAGCTCTAGCTGGCCATAGGAAGAACGGCCAATGAACTCAACGGCCCCGGGGACAAGGATGCGGTGGAGTTCGCGCATGCTCTTGTCGTTCTCTCCGTCGGCGAACTCAGCAAAGATCATCACCGCCTTCAAGACGCCCGTGGCGGGGAGATGGCGATCGGCGTTGGTTGGCCCCTCGCCGAGGAAGATCGACTTCGGATTCTTCAGACCGAGGATCTCGTCCGATGGTGGGTCCTGCACCAAGACAGCGAGCAGCGGCACCACGAGGCACGACAGGGAACGGATCATCGCCCCAGTCTAAGGGCAGGGCTGGCGGGCACGCCGTCGTCAATCGGGACCGGTGTGCCATTCGGGCGCCTGCTACCCCATGAGATAGGCGCCCCCGAAAGGGGTAGAGTCCTTCACCGGTGCCATCGAGGCCGTAGCCTGTCTCTTATACACATCTCCGAGCCCACGAGACTAGGC
>CAJXRJ010000116.1 GCA_913058555.1 uncultured bacterium | reverse complement strand
TGCATATCGTCGGCAGCGTCAGATGTGTATAAGAGACAGTCCCCCAGCCGCCCTTCCCTCCCCGCCGGATCCGATGAACCCTTTCGCGCACCTCCGAAGCGACCTACCAGCTTCGATCGTCGTCTTCTTCGTTGCTGTCCCCCTCTGTCTCGGCATCGCCCTGGCCAGCGGAGCACCGCTCGAAGCGGGCTTGATCGCGGGCATCGTTGGCGGCCTCGTCGTGGGGCCGATCAGCGGTTCGCCGCTCGGAGTGTCAGGTCCCGCGGCTGGCCTCGCGGTCATCGTGCTCACGGCGATCAAGGAGTTTGGCGGCGTGGAAGAGGGCTTCCACCTCTTCCTCGCATCCGTCGTCGTCGCCGGGGCCATCCAGATCGTCCTTGGCCTCCTCCGCGGCGGCGTGGTCGGGTACTTCTTCCCCTCCTCAGTGATCAAGGGGATGCTCGCTGGCATCGGCGTCATCATCGTCCTGAAGCAGATCCCGCACGCCCTGGGTCATGACGCCGACCCCGAGGGCGACCTGTCCTTCAAGCAGCCAGCTGCGACCGCGGGCGATGAGACGACGTTTTCTAGCCTCACGAGCATGGTCGACGACCTCGCCGTGGGGGCGATCATCGTCAGCGTCACGTGCCTTGCGATTCTGATCCTCTGGGAGGTCGTGCTCACCAAGAAGTTCAAGGTCTGTCGCATCATCCAAGGGCCCCTCGTCGCGGTTGGATTCGGCATCGGATTCCAGGTATGGGCCCAGAAGTTCTCCCCTGGCTTGGCGCTCGATCCGAGTCATCTGGTGAGCGTCCCCATTTACGAGGACTTCGCGGAGGTCAAGTCCAGCCTGAATCACCCGACGCTGGCCGCCTTCAAGATGAGCTCCGTTTGGTTCACGGGCATCACCATGGCCATTGTCGCGAGCCTCGAGACGCTCCTCTGCGTGGAAGCCACCGACAAACTCGACCCCGAGAAGCGAGTGACGCCCACCAACCGCGAGCTCGTCGCCCAGGGCGTGGGCAACATGGCCTCGGGCCTCATTGGCGGCCTCCCCGTCACCCAGGTGATCGTTCGAAGCTCCGCGAACATCCAAAGCGGCGGCCGCACGAAGCTCTCCGCCATCCTGCATGGGGCGTTCATCCTCCTCGCCGTTCTCTACTTGCCCCAGATCCTGAACCTCGTGCCCCTTGCGGCCTTGGCAGCGATCCTGCTCGTCGTCGGGTACAAGCTCGCGAAGCCGTCCTCCTTCGTGGAGATGTACAAGCTTGGCTCGCAGCAACTCGTGCCGTTCATCGTGACGATCCTGGGCATCGTCTTCACGGACCTCCTCACGGGAATCGGCCTTGGAATGGCCGTTGCGATCTTTGTGATCCTCCGCAGCCACTTCCAGAATTCCCACTTCATGCACATTGAGGAGTCTGGCGATTCCAGCTCGGCCCACCAGGTGCGCATGCGCCTCGCGGAAGAGGTCACATTCCTGAACAAGGGTGCGCTCCTCAAGGAGCTCAGCTCGATCCCGAACGGCTCCAACGTGCTCATCGATGCGACGTCGACGATCCGCATGGATCATGACGCGCTCGAGATCATCCGCGCGTTCGAATCTACTGCCGAGCGCAAAGGGATCACCGTCGAGCGTATGGGGCACTTCAGTCCGAAGACGGCGACGCGCCTCCCCGAAAGTTCAGCCATTGCCATGGGCCTGAAGAAGCCATCGGGCGGCCAGACCAACTAGGCCATTGAACTGGAGTTAGCCCCTGTAGCTGTGGCGCTCCATGACCGATAAGACACTCGGAGGGCCGGACCGCACGATGTGCGGCCTGGCCCCCTTCCTAAGTGAGCCACTCACTTCGCCGCCACTGGACCTCTGGGTCACCAATTCCCTGCACCCCTCTGGTGCGCCCCCTGAGTCCCTTTCGCCGCTTGCGCTCTTCCTGTCATGACCAGCGCCGACGATTTCAACCAGTCAGCCCCTCTCCCAACCCAAGGCGACGGAGGCCGTGCCAGCGTTGATTCTGGCACCAGCGCCCTCGCTGGCCGGGTGCTTGCCCGCGTCGCGGCGGCCTGCCGCACGCGGACTGGGCCAGCGGCTCTGGGGCGCCTGCTCGCCCAGTCGGAGCCACCGTCTGGACCGGATGTCGCGGCGCCCGAATTCCTCGACTGGCTGGCCCGCGTCGGCAGCGGCCTCGGGATGCGGACGTCGCTGGCGACGGCGAGCACGCCCGACGCTGTGGAAGTGATCCGCGGCGGTCAACCACTTGTCACGACGTCCGAGGACGGGGCTCGCTGGTTCTTCCTTGAGTGCAAGGGGGGCGGCCGCATCCAGGTCGTCACCTTCGAAGACGCCCCCGACGGAGCGCTTGGTCCCGCCGCCGGCGTGTCCGTAAAAGTCGGCGCCGATCAGCTCAGCGCTCACATTGGCGTCGAGCCGGACGACACCCTTACCTGGCTCGTCGCGGATCCGGGGACGCCCCAGGATAGCGCGGTATCGAATGCTGGCGCTGGCGTGCCCTTGACGCCCTTCCGCCGGCTCCTGCGCCTGCTCGAGCCCGACCGCACGGACGTGTTGGCGATCATGCTCTTCGCGATCACGATCGGCATCTTGATGCTGGCAACGCCGATCGCGGTGCAGGCTATCGTCAACTCGGCGGCGGTGGGGGGCTCCCTTCAGCAGCTCATCGCGGTGGCGCTGATCCTCACGCTCGCGCTTGGTTTCGCCGCTTCGCTGATGGGGATTCAGACCTGGATCGTCGAACTCATCCAGCGGCGCCTCTTCATTCGAACCGTCGCCGATGTGGCGGCGCGCCTGCCGCGCGTCCAGGCGAGCGCCTACGACACGGGGCATGGGCCTGAGCTCGTGAACCGGTTCTTCGACGTCCTCACGGTTCAAAAGGGCGCCTCGAAGCTGCTCATCGATGCACTCGGCGTCGTCCTAAGCATCGTCGTCGGCCTCTCCGTTCTGGCGTTCTACCACCCCCTTCTCCTCGCGTTTGACGCGGGCTTGCTCGTGGTGATCGCGATCATTGTCTTTGGACCGCTGCGCCGCGGCGAGGCGACGGCCATCGCCGAGAGTTCCGCGAAGTACAAGGTCGCCGCGTGGCTCGAAGAGATTGCACGCAGTCCCTACACCTTCAAGGCGGGGGGCTCCGAGCAGTGGATCTTCGAACGCTCCGATGCCCTCACGCGGAGCTGGCTGGAGACACGCACCCTGCACTTCCGCACGCTCTTCCGTCAGATCAGCGGCGCCCTCGCGCTCCAAGTGGTCGCCAGCGTTGCGCTCCTCGGGATCGGCGGATTCCTCGTCATCCAGGGCAGTCTGAGTCTCGGCCAGCTGGTGGCCGCCGAGCTCATCGTGACGGCGGTCGTTGTCTCCGTGGCCAAGATGGGCAAGCACCTCGAGACGTGGTACGACGTCATGGCGGGCGTCCACAAGGTGGGGCAGCTCCTGGACCTGCCGATCGAAAGCCGCGAAGGGGAGTCCATCCCCGGCATCGCCCACGGCACCTCGGGTGGCCTCGAGGTGAACGGTCTCGCCTGGAAGAACGGAAGGGGCCAAACCCTCTTCACCGACGTCTCGTTCAAACTCGAACCGGGCCAGAATATGGCGGTCACCGGGCCGAGCGGCTCGGGGAAGACGGCCCTCCTCGACCTTCTTTGGCGCATGCGCGAGCCCGCGGCAGGGGTGATTCGACTGGACGGCCGGGACGTACGCGACCTGTCCCTGGACGCCCTTCGCAGGGACGTCGCCCTCGTCTCGAGCACCGAGGCCGTCCACGGGACCCTGCGCGAGAACGTTCGACTGAGGCGCCCCTTTGTCTCCGGCGATGACGTCCGGCGGGCGATCGACTGTGCGGGGCTGCGGAGCGTGGTGGACGGCCTTCCGGACGGTCTCGACACGGTCCTTCACCCCTCGTCGCGTGCGCTGACCCAGAGCGAACTCGAAAGGCTGATGCTCGCCCGGGCCGTCGCTGGCTCTCCGAGGGTGCTGGTGGTCGACGGGCTCTTCGACGGGCTCGAGAGTTCTCTCTGCGAGAGCGTGCGGGATTCCCTCTTCGACCCCGAAGCGCCTTGGTCTCTCGTGATCGTCTCCGACGATCCCAAGGTCCACGGACGCGTCGACGGCTTGCTCGAGCTCCGTCAAGGTGCCGCCGCGACTTATACCCCCGCTGCCTCGCTCAACGCCTCCGGAGGTGACCGTTCATGAGCGCCATCGTTTCCACACCGTCCCAGACGATCGAGCCCCTGGACCTGCCGGTGCTGCACGCCGTGTCCCGCGCCCGCGCGGGGCGCAAGCTGGCCTTTGCCCTTGGGTTCATGCTGCTGGCGTTGCCGCTCGTCCTCATGTTTGTCCCGTGGCAGCAGAACGTGCCCGGCGCAGGCCGCGTCACCGCGGCGGACCCGCGTCAGCGGATCCAAACGATCCCGGCGCAGGTCACAGGGCGCCTGGTTCAGCTAGAAGTCCAAGAAGGATCCCGCGTTAAGAAGGGCCAGCTGTTGGCCGTGATGGAGGACCAAGACCCCAACTTCTTCCTGGGCCTCCAGCAGCAGGTGCAGTTCGCCCAGCAGAAGGTCGACGCGGCCCACAAGAACCTGGAGTTCTACGACGAGCAGCTGATCCAGTTGATCGACGGTAAGCGGTTCGCGCTCGAGTCCGCGCGCTATGACCTACGCGCCGCGATCGACAAGGTGCGCGAGGCGGAGAGTCAGCTCAAATCTACCGAGGCGATCGAGAATCAAAAGCGCCTCGACTACGAGCGGCAGAAGACCTTGAACCAAAGCGGCGTCAAGTCCGACAAGACCCTGCAGGAGGCCGAAGGCGAGTACCTGAGCGCCAAGGCGAAGGTGGCGGAGGGCGAGGCCAAGGTTGAACGGGCCCGCAACGAAGAGCTCTCGAAGATGAACACCGTCGACAAGATCGACAACGAGAACGGCGCCAAGATTCAGAAGACGTCCTCCGAACGGGCGGAGGCGGTGAGCAAGCTCGCCGCCGCTGAGAAGGAGCTCAACGAGGCCAAGATCGCCGTGGCGCGCCAGTCCAACCAGGAGATCACCGCCCCGATGGACGGTACGATTCTCTCGATCGCGGGGGCCGACAACGTCGACCTGATCGCTCGCGGTGAGCCCGTCATCCAAATCGTCCCCGACACAGAGCAGCTCGCCGTCGAGCTTTGGATGCGCGGCATCGACGCCCCGTTGATTTCACCTGGCCGCACGGCTCGCCTACAGTTCGAAGGTTGGCCTGCGGTGCAGATGGCGGGCTGGCCCTCCGTGGCGGTCGGCACCTTCGGAGGCCTTGTGACGCTCGTGGACGCCCAGGCCTCCACGGACGGCCGGGTGCGGGTCCTGATCGTGCCGGATCCGAGCGACGAACCTTGGCCCGATGGTCGATTCCTGCGCCAGGGCGTCCGGGCCACCGGTTGGGTTCAGCTAGAGACCGTCAGCGCCGGCTACGAGATTTGGCGCCAGCTGAACGCCTTCCCCCCCTCGCTTCGGAATGGTCCTGACGCCAAGATGGGCACGGACAAGAAGGCGAGAAAGATGGACGACAGCTCGAAGGACAAAAGCAAAAAGTGACGAACCAGCCCCTGGATTGGGCGCCCCTTGGCGCATCCCTTGTCCTGATCCTTGCGGTGATCCCTGGCTGCTCCACCGGCGGGCCGCGGCCCGTGGCGGCTTACGCGCGCCCCGATGGGCCGACGTTGGAGCGCTTTGGCGTGTCCGGCTTCGAACCCGGTCAGCCAGCGGTCTCCCTGATCGCGGACCCTAAGCTCGTCGATCCCGTCCTTCCCATCACGGGGGCGGAAGCTGCCCAGGAGGATGTCGTGCCGATCGAGTTCAGCGAGGTGCTGCGCTCCGTTGAGAGGCAGTTCCCCCTGATCCTCGCGGCCCTCGAGGAAGTCGAGATCGCCGCTGGAACGCGGCTCTCCGCAGAGGGCGGCTTCGACACGCGGGTCAAGGCAGACTCGTTCCTGGGGCTCGACGGCTTCTATGAGAACGAAACCGCGAAGATCTTGATCGAGCAGCCCATCGAGGCCGGCGGCGCGACGTTCTTTGGCGGCTACAAAGTGGGCGCAGGGGACTTTCCCATTTGGGAGGGCGGTCTCAAGACCAACGAGGGCGGGGAGTTCAGCGGCGGTGTGCGGCTGCCGCTGCTCGCGGGCCGCTCGATCGACGCCCGGCGCCTCGCACTGTGGCAGTCCCGACTCGCCGAGGCCCAGGCCGAGCCCATCGTCCTTGAGAAACGCCTCGCTGCGACCCGCAAGGCGGCGCTCACCTACTGGAAATGGGTGGCGACCACGCAGAAGCTACGCATCGCCGAGCGACTGCTCCTGCTCGCCCAGGACCGCCAGGCTGTCATCGAGCTCCGCGTCGAGAACGGGGACTTGGCAGACATCGCCGTCGACGAGAACCGACGGCTCTTGGTGGAGCGTGAGTCGATTCTGATTCAAAGCTCCCGGGAGGTCCAGCAGTCGGCCATCGAGCTGTCCCTGTACCTCCGCGGCGAAGATGGGCAGCCCCGTATGCCGCGGCTCGCGGAGGCGCCCGAGGCGTTGCCGAGTCCCTTTGATCCGGGCTCCACGATCGCGGACGGGGACATTGAGCGGGCGCTCATGCTTCGGCCGGAGGTGCGTGCTCTCCAGATCGAGCGGCAGAGGCTCGAGCTGGATCTGGCCAAGGCGGAGAACGACCTGCTGCCCAAGCTCAGCCTTGGTGTCGCTGGGTCACGGGACACCGGCGGCGCGGTTTCTAACCCCGATGACAAGGGGCCGTTTGAGCTGGATGCATTCGTCGACTTTGACCTGCCCCTCCAGCGGCGCAGTGCAAAGGGCAAGGTGCAGGTGACCGAGGCGAAGATCCGCAAGCTCGACCGTGAGCTGCAGTTCGCCCAGGACCGTGTCGTTGCCGACGTGCGCGACGCCGAAGTGGCCTTGCGCCAGACGTGGGAGATCATCGGGCTGGCCCAGCAGAACGTGGCCCTCGCGGGTGTTCTCGAGCAGGCCGAGCGGCTCGCATTCAGCGAAGGCGAAAGTGACCTTTTGCGGGTCAACATCCGCGAGCGTCGAACGGCTTCTGCGGCTTCGAGCCTCGTGGACGTCACCGCCGAGTTCTTCCGAGCCTTCGTGGACTACCGTGCCAGCGTCGGCGTGCCTTACGACGAAGTGAAGTGACCGCCGCTCAGTCGCTGTCGCAGCTGGACGAGGTCTGAAGGCAGAGGCGCCAGGACCTCCTTGTGGAATGGGGGGCCGAGCTGCAGTTGGCCGGCGTGCAGCGCCTGGCGCGGGTGCACCTTGCAGGGTGGGTCTGAGTACCACTCCTCGCCGAGCAGTGGGTGGCCGAGGTGGCTCGCGTGAATGCGAATCTGGTGCGTGCGCCCGGTCTCGATACGCACAAGCCATTCGGACGCCCCCTCCATGGGGAGCGAGTCGTCGCCCCCCGGGTGAGGACCCATTGGGAAGCGATTCAGGACCGTGATCTGGCTCCTTGCGGACTTGCCCGTGTCCGTGACGCCGAGGCTTCTTTCGTCGATAGGGCCGACGGGGGCGTCGCAGTGCATCACGTCCCAGTCGGATTGGCCTCGCACGAATGCTGTGTACACCTTGGCGGAGTCAGGGCCCGACATCGCCCGCTTGAGCGGCTCGACGAGGCGCTTCTCCGTGGTGAACATGCAGACGCCGCTCGTGTCTGCGTCGAGTTGATGGGCGGACCAAACCATGGACCCCATGTGCTGGATCAAGCGCCATTGCAGGCAGTCGGGGTCCTCGAGGGAGCGCCCGGTGGTCGGCAGGTCGGGGCACTTATTGAGGGCCAGGACACCGTCCTTTGCCCAGAGGATCCTGTCCTCTAGCTCCTTCGTGGTCCACTCGCTCACAGGGGTCATTATGGAGTCCGGTCTGTCGTGGAGGGAACGGCCTGTGGTCGCTACCTTCTGCGCCATGACCGAGGAGCCCACATCGAAGGCCCGGGCTAGCAGCTCAGCCAGCCTCACCCTCCAGACCATCTTGGGGATCGCCTTCATCGGCTGCCCCCTTCTCTCTGGGCTCCTTGGGCGGGCGCCAGCGGTGCTTCTGGCCTTCATTTTTGTCCTCGTGATCCTGAAGCCCATCAGCGGCCGTGTGCTTTGGATCAGCAACATCCAGGAGAAAGGGACGGGCGTCCTCGTGCCCATGCTCCTGGCGACACTCACGGTTCAGACTGTCCTGGCGACGGTGCTTTTCCTCCTCGGGAGGGCCGTTGGGAGCGTGGCGGGCTATGGGAAGCCGGCGGCGGCGCTCGAGGGCTTTGACTGGGCCCTTGTGTTCGTGACGTTTCTCATAGGGTTGATTCTGGGTGAACTCCGGCGCGAAGGGTGACGCAGGTCGGGCGGCCCGGGCTATCGTGCGGCCATGCTTCTTGCCAGCACCCTGACGTCATGGGCCCTTCTCTGCGGCCCGATCCCCTCCCTCGCGGTCCCTGTTCCTGCCCAGGAGGGGAGCGCAGCCACCGCGGAAACGACCTTGCCAGGAGGGCCTGGGGACGCGGAGATCCGGGCGGCCATCGAACGCGGCGTTGAATTCTTGCTCGGTAGCCAAGAGGACTACAAGGCGGACCGGCCGGTGGGCTCGCTGCCGGAGGCCAAGCTGGCGGACTGGCAGAAGAAGGAGCGCGAACGTCTCGATGGCTTGCGGGGCAAGGAGGGCGCCGCGGAGTGGCCCTACGAAGGCGTCTATCGTGTGCGGCCGGTGGGCGCGATCCCCTCCGGTTACCGCGTGGGCGGCACGTCCATCGTCTGTGAGGCGCTGCTTCGATCGGGCGCGAAGGGGGCGGAGCGAAAGCGCATTGAGGCAGCGGTCAAGCGCTCGGTGCTCTTTGTTCTCGATCTACTCGACAACGACAAGACCATGTCCATCGGGCCGAAGGGGGAGTACGACGTCCGCGGATGGGGTCACTCCCACGGGCTACAGCTCCTGCTGCTGGTCAAGGAGCAGGGCCTGGCCATGGACAAGGCCACGATGAAGGCGATCGACGCGGCGATTCCAGAGCTGATCCGTCGACTCGAAGGGAACCAGACGAAGCAGGGCGGTTGGAACTACGCCAACTACGAAACCGTGAGCCCGTTCATGACCGGGTCGACGCTGCTCATTCTCTTCGAGGCGATCAAGGCTGGCCACGACGTGAACCCGGAGATGATCGAGACGGCCCTCGATGCCCTGCAGGACTGCCGTACTGAAACGGTGAGCTACGCGTACTCCGGGACGGCCAAGAGGGCCGTGGCGATGCCTGGATCGTCGGCACGTTCTTCGGTGGCGGAGCTGGCGCTCTACAAGGCGGGACGCAGCGATGTTGACGAGCTACGCAAGGCCGTCGATGGCTTCTTCGTCGGTTGGGACGACCTTCTCGTACGCAAGAGCCAGCAAGGAACCCACAAGCGACCCTACGGCATCGCGCCCTACTACTTCTTCTTCGGGCACACCTACGCGGCCCTCGCCATTGAGGAACTACCCAAGGAAGAGGCCGGCGCCCGGCGCGCGGAGCTGGCTGAGCTGCTCTGGCGTACGGTCGAGGAGGACGGCTCCTGGAACGACCGGATCTTCCCTCGGACGGCCTCGTACTCCACCGCCATGTCCTTGATGGCACTGGGAGCTCCCGATCGGGCGAAGTACCCCGATTGGTCCCCGTCGAAGTAGGAAGTGACCCACGTCGGGACGGGATGGGGGCTCCGTTGGCATTTGCCCGAGCAGGCTCGGGACAGGGGGACTCAGGGGCCGATGGCTTCTGAGTCCCCCTCTACGCCAAGACAATATGGACTCGCATTCAAACCCCCCTCAGGACTCGGTCGACTCGCCTGAGCCCTCCCGCCCTGTCCAGTCCTCTCACCGCCGGACCCAGCGCCTGATCGATCCGCGCTGGCAGCTGGGGGTGGCCTGTGCCGTGACGATGCTGCTGCTTGGAACGGGGGCGCTCTACATGGTGGGGACCGCCATGATGGCCAACCCGCGTCTGGAGGCTCTCCTCGGGTCCAAGGGTTTCCAGCTCGTGGGGCTTGGGGCAAACATCGTCTTCTTTCTGTCGGTGGCGGCTGGCGTTCACCACGTGATCGTGCGCATGACCCATTCTGTCGTCGGGCCGGCGCTTGTCATCGAGCGCGGCCTGTGGGCCATGAAGGAGGGGGATTTTGACGCGCGCCTGAGCCTGCGTGATGGGGACTACCTCAACACGGTTGCGGAGGCCACGCGCGAGCTCAACGATCACCTCGGGGCCCAGGCGAGCGAGGTGGTCGGCATCGTCGACCAGCTGCGCTCCTCCGCCAAGAACGAGCACGACGTCCTGGCCGCGGCCGATCGCCTCAGCGAGCTCTTTGGGGTCGATACGCGCCCCAGGGACGACGAGGCGGCACGGGTACCCGCGGAAGACGAGCGCATGGCTGCTTAGGCCTTCGTCCAGGTAAGAGATCGCCCCGCGCCGTCACGGATGCAGCGGGGAAACGGTGAGGTCGGCTATTCTGCCGACCTCATTTCGTTTCCCATCTGATCCGCCATGACGATCCTCCAGTCCGCCGGCGCCCCGCTGGCCCTCGCGTCGATTCTGCTGTTCTCCGTCTCCAGCGCTGCCTTTGCGCAGACGGAGGGGCAGGCCGCACCCGCGTCAGAGGGTGCCGCTGACAGCCCGACCGAAGCCGCCTTCGAGGGGCTCTCCTTCCGCAGCATCGGGCCCGCATTCATGTCGGGCCGCATCGCGGACATCGCGGTGCATCCGACGCGCCGGAGCACCTGGTACGTGGCGGTCGGCAGTGGGGGCGTGTGGAAGACCACCAACCGGGGCACCACCTGGAAGCCGATCTTCGAGGACCAGCCGTCGTACTCGATCGGGTGCGTGACGTTGGACCCCTCGAACCCTGAAACGATCTGGGTCGGCACGGGCGAGAACGTGAGCGGGCGCCACGTCGGGTTCGGCGACGGACTCTATGTCTCCCACGACGGCGGCTCCACCTGGGAGGCCCGCGGCCTCGAAGCGTCGGAGCGCATCGGCAGCATCGTCGTGCATCCGGAGGATTCCAATGTGATCTGGGTCGCGGCCCAGGGGCCACTCTGGAGCGGCGGGGGAGAGCGCGGCGTGTACAAGACCACCGACGGCGGCGACACGTGGGAGCGTGTGCTTGGGGCGGGGGACTACACGGGCGCAGGCGAGGTCATCATGGACCCGCAGAACCCCGACGTGCTCTTTGCCGCGATGCACCAGCGCCAGCGCAGCGTCGCGGCGCTCATCGATGGGGGCCCCGAGTCCGGGATCCATCGCACGTCCGATGGCGGCAAGACGTGGACGAAGCTCGCCGGCGGATTGCCGGAGGGCAACGTCGGCAAGATCGGACTCGCGGTCAGTCACTTCGACTCCTCTGTGGTCTATGCGACGATCGAAGAGGCGAGCCGCAAAGGCGGTTTCTGGCGCTCCACCGACGGGGGCGCGTCATGGGAGAAGCGCAGCGACTACCTCTCCGGCGGCACGGGCCCGCACTACTACCAAGAGATTTTCGCATCGCCCCACGTGGAGGGCCGCGTCTATCAGATGGACGTGCGCTTGCACGTGACCGACGACGGCGGCAAGACGTTCCATCGCTTGAAGCACGCGGCAAAGCACTCCGACAACCACGCTCTCTGCTTCGATCCGAGCGATCCCGAATACCTCCTGGCTGGCTGCGACGGCGGGATCTACGAGTCCTTCGATCACGGCGAGACCTGGCGCTTTACGGCGAACCTTCCGGTGACGCAGTTCTACAAGGTCGCCCTCGACGACGCCGAGCCCTTCTACAACGTCTACGGGGGAACCCAGGACAACAACACCCAGGGCGGGCCATCGAGGACGCTGAACGCCCACGGCATCACGAACGCGGACTGGTTCGTGACGCTCTTCGGTGATGGGCACCAGCCGGCAACGGAGCCCGGCAACCCGAACATCGTCTACTCCGAGTGGCAGCAGGGCAACCTCGTGCGCTTCGACCGGAGCACGGGCGAGATCGTGTACATCAAGCCGATGCCCGGTGCCGACGAGTCCGAGGAACGCTTCAACTGGGACGCGCCGATCCTCGTGAGCCCCCACAACCCGGCGCGGCTCTACTTCGCCAGCCAGCGGGTGTGGCGCTCGGAGGATCGCGGGGATACGTGGACGCCCATCAGCGGCGATCTGACCCACGCCATCGACCGATTCAAGCAGCCGCTCATGGGACGCACCTGGAGCGACGACGCGGCGTGGGACACCTACGCCATGAGCCGCTTCAGCTCGATCACATCGCTCTCGGAGTCGCCCGTGAAGGCGGGGGTGATCTGGGCAGGAACCGACGACGGGCGTGTGCAGGTGACGCGCGACGGCGGCTCCACATGGACCGCGGTCGACGCCCTCGGGGACGCGCCCGAGGGCTTCTTCGTGAACGACATCAAGGCTGACCGTTTTGATGCTTCCACGGCGTACGTGGTGGTGGACAACCACAAGCAAGGGGACTTTCGTCCCTTCGTGATGAGGACCACGGACAGCGGCAAGAGTTGGACGAACGTGGCTTCCGGCCTGCCGGACCGTCACCTTTGCTGGCGTTTAGTGCAGGACCACGTGGATCCGAGGCTCCTGTTCCTTGGCACCGAGTTTGGCGTCTTCTTCACGGGCGACGCGTGCGCGAGCTGGCAGCCCCTGGGCGGTGGCATGCCGACGATCCCCGTGCGGGACCTGGCGATCCAACCGCGCGAGAATGACCTCGTGTGCGCCACGTTTGGGCGAGGGTTCTACGTGCTCGACGACTACACACCGCTGCGCGGGATTGACGAGTCGATGTTGACCAGCGAGGCCCTGCTCTTTCCGGTGCGGGAGGCGAAGTGGTACATCCCGCGCCGTCCGTTGGGCGCTGCGGCGTCCCTCGGAAAGGGGTCCCAGGGCGACTCGTACTTCGTGGCGCCTAACCCGCCGTTTGGCGCGGTCTTCACCTACCACCTGGGTGAGGGCTACAAGACGATGGCCGAGGCCCGCCGGGAGGCCGAAAAGGGAGCGGCTGAGGTCGTGGCCCCGTCCGTCGCGGAGCTCCGGGACGAAGAGAACGAGATCCCGCCCGCCGTGCTCCTGCGCGTGCGTGATGCGAACGGTCAGATCGTCCGCACGATCGAGGGTCCTGCGAGTAAAGGCTTCCATCGTGTCGCATGGAACCTGCGCCGGCCTCCCGTGGATGCTTGGCAGCGGAACGCCGTCGAGGACGAGTGGGGCGACGGCTCCGAGGACGGGGCTTTGGTGGCACCGGGTGCGTACACGGTGGAGATGGTGGTGCGGTCCGGTGGCATGGAAACGTCCCGCGGCATCGTGGAGAACTTCCAGGTGACGCCGCTTGGGAAGGGCGCCCTTCCCGCCGCGCCGCCGGAGTCTGTGGCCCTGTTCCAGGCGCAGCTCGCCGATGCCAACCGTTTGGCATCGTCGTCGAGTGCCCGCGCGGGGGAGCTCTTGGAGCAGTCCCGGGCGATCCAGTCGGTTCTGGGGCGGACGCCTGGTGCTGGTCAGGAACTGGTCGCGGCTGTGCGTGATCTTGAGGTCCGACTCGGGGCGATTCAGCGCCGTTTGAACGGGGACCCGAAGCTCTCTGAGATGAACGAGCCCGGGAAGGTTGCGGTTTCCGCGCGGCTATCCCATGCGGATCTGGGTGTGCGTTACTCGACCTATGGCCCGACCCCGTCGCACCAGGAGTCGCTTGGGATCGCGATGGAGACGTTGAGTGAGATCGAGCGGGAGCTTGCGGGTATTCGGGAGGCGGAACTCGTGCGCATTCACGCGGCACTGGATGAGCTCGGCGCGCCCTGGACGCCGGGGCGGTAGGGGGCGGGATTTGAGA
>CAJXRJ010000115.1 GCA_913058555.1 uncultured bacterium | reverse complement strand
CCTTGGTCCGGTCGGCGAAGCCGACTCACGGCGAGGCCGGCGCGGCCGGCGCTAGGGGCGCTTTTTGAGGGTGAGGACGTCGAACATCCGTCCATCCTCATCCATCGCTTGGAGTTCGAGGTGGTTGCCGTGGATGGCCACATGGACGAAGTGGTGGCGGCGCATTTTCTTGTGTCCGAACCAAGTGTTCGTGGCGTCGAAGTCCTCGAGGCCTCCGCCGGCTCCGGCGGCGGTGATGTAGATCACGCCGCCCTTTTCGTAAGGGGTGACCTTGCCGCTGGCGATCGGGAGAGTTCGCTCGTAGTCGTGAACGTGACCGGAGAAGCAGATGTCGACGTCGTGCTTCTCCACGAGTGCCAGGATGTTCTGAACGTTCGTATCTCCCCGGGTAGAGGGACCCGTGGAGGTCTCGCCGTAGTCGTTGGAGTCTGACGTGTACGGTGGGTGGTGCAGGACCACGAAGCGCCACGTGGCGCGGGAGGCCTCAAGGGCTTCTTCGAACCACTTGAGTTGCTCGGACTGGTCGGAGAGGGAACGGTTGCCGTCGAGCAAGAAGAACTCTGCGTGGCCGTATTGCAGGGAGTACCACTTCTCCGGGGAAGGCAACGACATGTAGTCGTAGTAGTTGCGCGCGTCCTGTTCGTGGTTCCCGAGCACAGAGATCATCGGGGCGTGCTCGATCAGGGGCCGGATGTTGGGGAAGAAGGTCTCCGTCCAGTCCGACTTCGTGCCGCCGGTGTCCACGAGGTCGCCGCAATGCACGACGAAATCGGGGCGATGCTCGTGGGCCAAGGCGGTCACGCGGGCCGCGACGTCACCTTGGGTTTGGGTGTCGCTGATCACCGTGAAGGTCATCGCCTCGAAGCCCGTGGTGGGTTTCGGGGCCGTGCGGAAGGACCTTACTTCGCTGGTGAGCTCGGAGTTCTCGGGGCCTTGGATGACCCCGGTGCAGAGCACCTGGTAGAAGTACTTGGTGTCCGGCTCTAGCCCCTCGGGGCGGAACTCGTGCAGGCGTGTGTTCGGGGTGTCGGTGGCGACTTCGAAGTCGCGCCAGTCGGACTCAAACTCGGTTCTCAGTCGAAGGGTGGCGGTGGCCGGCGAGGTAGTCTCCGCAAGGACGCTGACGCCGTCCGGCCGGGGCCACGTGAGATACGGGAGGACCCGCCAGTCGAGCCCCGTGTCGGTCCACGGATTAGCGGTCTTACCCTCGGCCGGCGACTCGGAGGCCAGCGCCTGGATTTCCTCCGACGTCAGCGCCCGCGCGTAGATCGACGCGGAGTCGATGCGGCCGTCGTGGGGGAAGGCCTCGTCGGTATCGAAATAGCCGCCGATGGCGACCCGCGCCGAGGCCGCCATGACAATGGACCCTCCGGGCTCGTCGGAGGACGCTTGCTCGGCGCCGCCCACGAAGAGCCTGGCCACCTCGCCGTCGTAGGTGGCGGCCACGTGCACCCATTGGCCGAAGGGATAGCCAGCTTCAGGGGCTCGCAGGGTGACCAGCTTGCCGTCTCCGTCGTTGGTGGCCTCCGTCGAGATCATGAAGGTCATTCCCTCCCCGTCGTACCCGAGGATCCATCCCTTCTCGAATTCACCGTTGTCCTCCACGGCGCCGACAATGCCTCCCCAGCGTTGGGGCATCTCGATCGCGACCCATGCCTCCACTGAAATCGCCTCTCTCGGCAGATCGAGCTGGTCTGCCGCCCGGAAGGCGTCGTCCACCCCGTTAAAGACAATCCCCCCGCCGGCGCTGGTGGGCGCAACGGCGAGGGGACTGAGGCGCGTGAGCGCGGATCCCAGGGGGCCAGTGATCGAACCGTCCGGTCGGAGACTCAGGAGGGCGTCCGTCTCTTGGGGAGTCGGGATCGTGAATGCGGCCGCTACCGACGCGGCCAGGAGGATTGCGACGGGAGCGGCTCGATTCATGGGGGGAGCTTACTTCAAGATCCGCAGGTTCTGGAGCTTCAAGACGGTGCCTTCGTGGTCGCAGCGGAGTGCTATGCCGCCCGCCTCGATCGGATTGGGGTCGGTCACGCGGTTCACCTCCACACCGTTGAGAAGGGCCACGATCGTCGCGCCGCCGTCCGCGGTCGTGACCTGCACTTCCAGGTCCATCCAGGTGTCGGATGCGATCAGCTCGGTCCCAATGTTGGTGCTCTTGTCGCCGCGGCGAATCGAGCCCGAAAGAGCGCCATCGGGGAACGAAGTGTTGATGCGCACCGCGTAGCCGTCGACATCGTCCCCGTCTTCCTTGGCGCGCACCACCAGGGCCCCTGCGCCGTTGGCGTTGACTTGGACCTGGGCGCGAAGGGTGAAGTCCGTGAGCCCCTCCACTGGCGCCCAAAGGAACCCGAGGGCACCTTTTGCGGTGACGCCTTCGGCGCCGAGGGTGAACTCCGCGTCACCGACGGCCTCCCAGGCATCCCAGTCTTCAGAGGGATCAAGGAAGGTCCAGTCGCCCGCATCCGCTGGGCGATCCAAGGGCTTCACGCGGATATCGCGCAGGGCCACCTGGCCTGCCGACGAGACCGAGATGGGCCCGCGTGTGCCGCTCGTCCCTTCGAACTCGAGGCCCTCGTGGATCGTCATGCCGTTCAGCACAACGCGATCCACTGCGGCCGGCGACGTTTCCGTGCCCAGGCGGTAATAGGTCTCAAGGGTGTACCACTCGCCCGCTCGGCCGTAGGCCTGGGCCGTCGGGGCGGCATCCCCGATCGCCCCGCAGGCGGCGGGGTCATCGCTCAGGTTGATGACGCACACATCACCGAGATGCACGGCGGCCGTGCCGCCCTTGGGCAGCATGAAGTCGAGGCGCATGAAGGCGTCGCCGAAGGACGCGCGGCTCGTGAAGTTCCCGGCGCCCGCGCCAGTGGCCACGAGGGCGCCGTTGCCGAGCGACGTGTCGAAGCGCGAAGGATCGTCGCCGCTCAGCTTCGCGTCGCAGAGCTCCCAGCCCTTCGCATCGAACTGGCCGAGGGCGTCGCCCCAGGTCAGGCGCAGGACACCCTTGTCCACGTCGCCCTTGCTGGGCGGCGGGGGCACGATCTTGGAAACGTACGCGTTGGTCTTGGGACCGCTCGGAAACTGGTTGATCGTGTATGCGATCTCGGGGTGGAGGAGAGCATTGCCTCCCTTAGAGGTCATCCCGTCCATCTTGATGCGCACGCACATGGCCGGCAGTAGGTCCTCCGTGCGCACGGAGACCTTCTTGCGGTCGGGGGAGATCGCGAAGTGGCTGATCTCCGTCTTCAGCGTGTGGCGTTCGGGCGAGCCGTATTCCCACCAGTAGTCGTAGTCGTACTGGATCATGGAGATGGTCTCGGCCGTCGGCTTCCAGTCCTCCGCGATGGGCTGGGTGAACTTCAGCTCGAAGCCGTAGGGCTTGTCGCCCGCCGCATCGATGATCTTCATGGAGTGAATCTCCATCGGATCGTCGCCACTGAACCGCACGCGGGCGAGGCCGTCGGCGTGCCCTTGCGTGCCGCCCCAGCCGCGGTCCGTGAAGCCGCAGAAAACGCTGCCGTCCGGTGCCTGGATCACTCGGTTGACGGAGCCGATCTTCTGCACGAGGGGCACGATCCAGCCCTGGGTCACCCCTTGGACCTCCTCGAAACCTGCGCGCAGGATCATGCCGTTGGTGAGCTCGGCCACAACGAACTGGCCCTTGGGCACACCAAACTTGCCGGTCGTGTCCTCGAGCAGGTTGCCGGTGGAGCGGGACCACTTGTAGGGGATCCAGACGGCCACTGGCTGACGGCCTGTGGCGGCTTCGGCGGGGGGGATCTCATCGGAGGCGAGCCGGCCTGAGGCGCGGTACTCGTCCGTCCAGTTGAGGGGTTTAGGGTGGCCGTAGAAGCCGCCTTCCTGGATGTGATAGATCGGGCTCGACGCGACCCAGTCGCCTTGGTTGTCCGTGACGAACAGGCGGTCTTTGCTATCGAGCGCCACGCCGTTGGGGCTGCGCACGCCGTGTGCCCACGGCGTGACGGTGCCGTCGGGGGAGACACGCATGACCCAGCCGCGGTACGGAACGCTCGAGCGGCCATGCCACCACTCCGGGTCGCCGAAGCTGACGTTGAGGCCCATGTACCAATGGCCGTTCTTGTCCCGGGGGAGGCCGAAGGCAAACTCGTGGTAGTGCCCGCTCACGCCCCAATCGTCGGCGATGGTCACAACGCCGTCGCACCGGCCGTCGCTGTCCGTGTCCTCAAGGAGCGAGAGCTCGCCGCGCTGGAGGACGTAGATCTTGTCATTTACGATCGAGAGGCCGAGGCCTTCCCAGAGGCCCTCGTGGAAGAGGGTGACTTCCGCCTCGATGATATCGTCCGCGAGGGGGTTCTTGATCATCCAAACCTGGCCGCGGCGCGTCGTGACCACCAGCCGGCCGTCGGACATGAAGTCCATGCCGCCCACTTCGAGCACGCACCCGTCGGGGAGGGTGAAGTACTCAACATCCCACGTGGCGCCCTCGGGGCGCGTGGGGACGGATTCTACGGCGACAGCGGGGGCGGCAACGGCCTCGCCCTTTGGCGCATCGGGGGTGTCCGTTTGGAACGCCAGCGGCGCCAAGGAGGAAACAATCAGGGCGAGCATATTAGTTGCCCTCCGGGTTGAGGCTGGATCGGATAGCGGCGGTGAGATCGTCGCTCCAGGAGGAAGTGTGCACGAGCACGCGAACGCCGGTGAGGCCCTCGAAATCGAGTGCGAAAAGGTCCTTTCCGGCGCCCTTGACCGTGGCTTTGGGCTGGAGGACGTTGCCCGACTCCGGGTCGGTCACGGCATCGATGGTGGCGATCGCGTCGCCCTTGAGGGGGGCGAAGGCGGCGGGCATACCGGGTCGCCCGCTCGCGACGATGGAACGCTGGGGCACAGGAACACCGCCGACGTTCAAGAAGGTCAGGAACTCGTTGCCACCGCCGACGCGCTTGCCGTCTGGACCGTGGAGAACAAAGTCAAGGCGCACGTCGTCGCCGACGATGCGGGCGGCCCGGATCTTCGACGTGAGCGGCTTGCCGTTGGCATCGACGAGGCCCGCGGAAGCGCTGTGTTCAGCCGAACGCTTCCAGGTCACCGTGCCAAGGGGCTTGAGGGCGGTGCCGCCCCGGCCGCCCCAGTCGCGGCGGTCGAGGAAGTTGCCGACGAAGAGGGCCTCGAGGGTGCCCGAGTTCTTCGTGTATTGGAGGGTGGTTCCGTTGGGGAAGCCGACGATGAGGCTGCGCGGTTCACGCCGGGAACCCTCCCGGAGCGCGGGCACCATGCCGTGGACGATCTGCGGCTTGTCGCCGACCGTAAGGACGCTGGCGCCGGGCTTCACGATGGTGCCCTTCGGCCCCAGTCCAATCACGAACGCCGCGAGCGCGCGGCGATCGTCTTCGGAGAGAGTCTCTTCGAAGGCAGGCATCGGGGTTCCCGGGATGCCGTAGGTGATGGACCGCAGCACGGCCTTCTCGGTGTTGCCGTAGGAGTAGCCCCCGTCCAGGAAGCTGCGGGCAGGACGCTCTAGTTCAGCGGTTCCTTTGCCGTCGCCGTTCTCGCCGTGGCATTTGGCGCATTGCTCGGCGTAGACAGCCTTCACGTCGAAGACGTTGGGGCCAGCGGGCAGAGCGATCGCGGGACTGGAGGGAAGGAGCGAAGGCGTCGGTGCAGGACCGGAAGCGCCGTGGGCCGCGAGACCGAGGGGCAGAGCCGCGCAGAGGGCGGCCAATAGGTTGGACAGCATGTAGTTGCGTAATAGGGGCTGTTCGAAGCGCCGAGCATAGCAGGCGGACCAGAGCGTGTTTCGGACCGCGTGGCCTTCGGCCGCTTGTTTCGTGGGTCGGGCGAGCCCCCGTGGAGGGCGCCCGAACTTCCCGGCGATTCGTCCTCAAGCATTCTGGACTTGCGCCCGATCTGAGACAGGCTGGGGGATTCGATTCCCTGGCGCTCCCTGACATGTCCAGTCCCCTCGATTCCCACGGGCCCAAACGCACCCACGGCGCCGATGCCCAACGCTCCCATAGCGGCGGGTCGATGCATTGGAGCGGCGGCTTTGCGGCCCGAGCACCCCGGCGCTGGGGGGCCCAAGAGGCCAGCGATGCCCGCTGCACTGCCAGGGACCTTCTCGCTCCCCTCCGGCGAGCGGTCGACCTGCACCTACGCGGGGATTACGAAGGCGCAGAACAACGTCTGCGCGCGGTGCTCGAGCGCGCACCGGAGCTGCCCCAAGCCCATCACCACCTCGCGGTGGTTTTGCATAGTCAAGGTAAGACTGTGCAGAGCGTGAAGCACCTGCGGCACGCGATTGCCCTTGATCCACACCTCCCGGGCGCCGAAGAGCGTCTGGAACGGTACCTCTCGGAACTCCGTTAGTTCGGACGGCAAGCGCACGGCTCCCAGGACCCGCAGCCTTGCTATCCTCGCCGCCGTGGCGAACCGAAGCACGAGCGAAGAGGACGGGTCGAGTCGATCCCTGCATCTGATCGATGCGAGCCCGTACATCTTCCGGGCGTTCTTCTCGCTCCCCCAGTCAATGACGTCTCCAGCCGGGGATCCGGTCAACGCGGTGCGGGGCTTCGGGGACTTTCTCATGCGACTCCTGCGCGAGGATCGTCCGTCCCATGCCCTGGTGGCTTTCGACGGTAGCCTCACCACGAGCTTTCGGAACGAGGTCTACCCCGCCTACAAATCGAGTCGCGATGCGCCGGATGAGGCGCTCATGGCCCAGCTCGACGCCTGCTATCGCGTGACGGCCGCCCTCGGCCTTCCGTCCGCCATCGACGATCGCTACGAAGCCGACGACATCCTGGCGGCGGCCCGCCACAAATTCGACGGGGACTTCGATCGCTTTGTTGTCGTAACCGCGGACAAGGACCTCGCGCAGCTGGTCGACGATCGCACGGATTTCTACGACTTCGCGAAGGGGACGCGCCTCGGCGTCAAGGACGTGAAGGAGCGCTTTGGCGTTCAGCCGGCGCAGATTCGCGACTTCCTCGGCCTCGCCGGGGACAGCGTCGACGACATCCCCGGGGTGCGTGGCGTGGGGCCCAAGACGGCGGTGGGGCTGCTTTCTGAGTTCAACGACCTCGAAGACCTCTACGGAAACCTCGACCGAGTGGCCGGGCTCCCGTTCCGCGGGGCCAAGACGATGGCCCCAAAACTCGAGGAACACCGCGACATCGCCTTCCTTTCCCGGGAGCTCGCCACATGCTCCATCGACGCCCCCGTCGACTTCGACGCGGCCGGCCTCGCCCGCGGACCGGTAGACAAGGCGCGCCTACAATCACTGGCCGACGAGCTCGGCCTAAACCAATTCCTTCGCTCCATAGAGGGCATCTGATGAACCCACTTCGCCTCGTGTCCGCAGCCTCCCCCGTTGCGTTCACCGTTCTTCTAGCTTCGGCCTGCACCGCCTCTGCGGCGGGACAAGATGGCGCCGATTCGAAGGAAGAAATCAATACGTCCGGCGGCGTCCTGATGGAGGAGCAAGCTTGCTTCGACGTGCGCCACTACGGCCTCGAAATGGAGGTCTTCCCGGACAAGAAGGCGATTGAAGCCACCTTGACCATGACCGCGGACGTGGTCTCCGCGTCTCGGGAAATTGCGCTGCACCTCCACCCTAACCTTGAGGTGCGCTCGGTCATGGCAGCCAAGGGCGACGGTGATCTCGCCCTCGCGCAGTTCAAGCGCGTCGGAGGGGTTATCTTCATCGAGAGCGGCGACTTCAGCGCGACGGTAGGGGACTCGTTCCGCGTCGCCGTGGAGTATGGGGGCACACCCCATGTGGCTTCAAACCCGCCCTGGGACGGCGGCTTCACCTGGAGCAAGGCCGGCGGCAAGCATTGGATCGCCACCAGCTGCCAGGGCGAGGGCGCGGACCTTTGGTGGCCCTGCAAGGACCACCCCTCGGACAAGCCCGACTCCTTTGACCTGAGCTTCACCGTTCCCCACGGCCTTGAGGTAGCGACGAACGGCAGACGGCTCGGCGAGGAGATTCGCACCAGTCTTTCCCTGAACAACGGGGAGACGACGAAGACCGTCACATCGAAGTGGCGCGTGACGACGCCCATTGCGAACTACGGCGTCGCGCTCAACATCGGGCCCTACGTGAAGCTCGTCGACAAGATGAAGAGCGTCGCCGGCGACGACATCCCGATTCACTTCTGGGTCCTGCCCGAGAACGAAGAGAAGGGCTGGCTCTTCATTGAAGAGATCAAGGACCACCTGGCGCACCTCGAGTCCGTTTGTGGTCCTTACCCGTTCCGCGGGGACAAGTACGGCGTCGTGGAGACGCCGCACCTCGGCATGGAGCACCAGTCCATCATCGCCTACGGCAACAAGTTCCGCGGCGACCCGAACTTCGACTACGACTGGCTGCACCACCACGAGCTGTCCCACGAGTGGTGGGCCAACCTGGTGACCGCGAAGGACTGGGCCGACTTCTGGATCCACGAGGGCATCGGCACTTACATGCAGCCGCTCTACCTGGAAGCCAAGTTCGGGCGTGAGGCTTACGACAAGAAGATGCGCATCGATCTCCTGCGCGTTTTGAACCGTGGACCGATCGCACCGACGCCGCCGCGCACCACGGATTCGATCTACTTCGCGCAGAAGGGCAGCGACGCGCCGGGCATCGACATCTACATGAAGGGCTCGTGGGTCTGCCACAGCCTTCGCTGGCTCCTGGGCGATGAGACCTTCTTCAAGGTCGTGCGCCGCTGGGCCTACCCCGACCCGGCGCTCGAGAACACGACGGACGGCTCCGCCGTGCGCTTCTCTACGACGGATGAGATCATCGCGATCGCGGAGAAGGTCTCGGGACGGGACCTCGGCTGGTTCTTCAAGGTCTACGTGCGTTCGGCACCGCTCCCGAAGCTGAGCCACTCCACCAAGGATGGGGTCCTGTCCCTGGATTGGTCGGCCCCCGGCGACGTGGTCTTCCCGATGCCCGTGGAGATCTCGGTGGACGGCGAACTGCGCCGCATCGACATGCCCGGGGGGAAGGCGACGGTCGAGGTGGGGACCGCGAAGGTCAAGGTGGATCCGGGCCGCCGTGTCCTGAAGGACAAGGGCTAGCCAGGCGCTGTCATTGGCCGCGCCCGATGCGGCGTAGCACAGCGAGGGCCGTGGTCGAAAGCCCGTCGGGATGAAGCGCGGCTTCGATCCGGCGGGACACGATCGCGCGCTCAAAGGCCTCGCGCCGCCCCTTGCCGTCCAGGTCGCTCCACACCGGGTGCGCGAGGATCTCTCCCCGGGCCGTACGTTCCCGGTGGGCGGCGGCGACGCTTTCGATTTGCTGGTTGGGCTTCATCGGGCTCCCAGGTAGGCCCCAAGGTCGATACCGCGTTTCCGAAGGCACTCCGTGAGGAGAGTGCGGGCGCGGCCGATGTTCTTGAGGAAGGTGTTCAGGGTCATGCCGAGGCGCCCCGCGAGGTCCCGGTCGTGGCGCGCGCCGTGGCCCTCGAGGCGCTCGGCGAGGGCACTCTTAGGTTTCCGGGGCAGGCCGTCACGGCAGTCCTCGATCGCCTCCCGTAGGAGTGGATCGAGGGCCTCTGCGCTTCCGGTTAGCTCAGGCTCCGGCGCCGAATCGATGTCCACCGTGACCCCCGCGCGCCGGCTTCGACGCACATGGTCGATGGCGAGGTTGCGGGCGGTGCGGATGCTGAACCGCAGGAGCGAGTTGGGGCGCCCATCCGGCTCAACCCGATCGGCGACCTGCCAGATGCGCAAGAGGGCTTCCTGCACGACGGCCTCGGTGTCCACCGCTTCCGCGAAGGAGGCGAGGCTCCACCGCAGCTCATGTTCGGCACCGGCGACCCAGCGCCCGAAGGCCTCTGGGTCGCCGGCTGCGATGGCGCCGAGTTCCACGTCGAGGTCGTTCACTTCGTGATGTTGACGGTGATCGGAGCGCTGGAGCCGCCAGTGATCCGGACCTTGCGGATCGCGGCCTCAGCCCGGTCAGGCACTCCGGCCAAGGTCAGTCGAATGATCTGACCGCCCTGGACGATACCGGACGCCGTGCTCCCGTCGAGGACGACTTGGACCATCCGCTCGCTCCCGTCTTCGAAGACCAAAGTCAGCTCTTTCGGGAGCTCCCAAGCCAGCGAACCCGTCGCCGCAAAAGTGAGGACCAGTCGGCCATCCTTCCAGATCAAGACCTGGCCGTCGAGCTCGATGAAGACGGGCCCATCGTCGAGGATCTCCCCGTCGAGGTCATCATCAGCCCACTCCTCAGCGTCCGCCTTGGGGGGGGGCATCATGAACTCCTCTTCCCGTGGGGCCGGTGCACTGCCAGCCTGCGAGTCGTCGCTGGAACCGAAGCCGCCCAGGATGCTCCGCGGCTTCCGGGCCCGACTGAGCTTCTTCGAAGCCCGGCCCTCTGGCGCGATCATGCCGAGGGATACACCCGACTGGGAGGCGGGCATGGGAGCCGCGCACGGCATGGCCGCATACGCGGCGCTCCGAAGCCCGACGCCCTCGACGGAGAGACCCGCGGCCAGTTCGTGCGGCATGGTCACGGTTCTCGTGGGATCGGTGGGGTCGACCGTTGTCGCCTCCGAAACAGCCACCCAGGACGTGCGCCGCGTGGCGATCTGGAATTCGATGCCAATGCGTTCGATCTTCGAGTCGATGGTGCCGACGTCTTCACCGGCGGCGCCGGCGAGTTCGAGGTCCTGGACCTTCTCCCGGGCGAAGAGCTGGGCGTTAGCGCCCGAGCCGGGCGCCACGTTTTCGCTTTGCAGCTCGATGGTTCGGCTCCATGCGCCGTTGGCCGTGCGGCCCGTGATGTTCAGCTCGATCCCGCCCGCTCCGCCCGTCAGGCGGATCGGGATGATCGCGGGAGACCCCGCGAGCACGTCCGGAATCCTCGCGGCAAGCTCCACGCTGCCCGTCACCTGAAGGTCGACGAGGGCGGGGTCCTGGGTCATGGCGAGGAGCTCAGCGGTGGCCTTCGCCACGTCTTCGCCGGGGGCCACGATCTGTTCGACACCGCGGCCTGCCCGCGCCACTGGACCTGTCAGCGAGCGATTGACCCCGTGCCCAATGCCGAGCGTGTGGACACGGCACGCCGCCGGAAGCCGGTGGGCGATCTCCTCGATGATCTCGTTCTCGAATCCGATCATGCCGTCGGTGACGAGCAGCACCTGGCGCTGGGACTCCACGCCCAGGGGCGCGAGGGCCTCGAGGATCCCGTCCCGCATGTACGTGCCGCCGCCGGCTTTCAGCGAGCCCAGCCAATCCTTGGCCTTCTCCCGATTGGAAGCGGTCGCCTTGACCGGCTTGCGCTTCCAGCGCCGCGGCTTCTGCGAGAACTCGATCAACTCGAGCTGGTCGCGATCGGACAGCGAATCCACGAGGTCAGAGATCACGGCTACGGCTTGGCCCAAGGGCTCGCCGCCCATGGAGCCGCTCGTGTCGAGCAGCACGATCAGGTCCCGGGGGACGGACAGGCTCTGGCCCGCGGTGGGGGGCACGATGGTCAGGAGACCGAAGGAGCCGGATGGGGTCCCGTTCCCTCCATCTACGCTGAGGGACACGCCGGGGGCCTTCGCCGTGACGGGCCAGCGCACGACGATGTCGCGATCGAGGGCTACGCCGGGGCCGCCCTGGCCGGCTCCGTCCTCGAAGGAGATGAGGGTCGAGGCGTCGCGCTCGGAACCGGCGGCGATGCTGTGGGAAGGCGAGTCAGGCGCGCCGTTCAGGGCGTCCTTCAGCGTCAGCTCGAGCGATGCCCGCGCCGGCAGGTGCTCGCCTTTCCCGAGATCCGCCACCGGCACTTGGTTCCTTGGGGCATCTGGGACCCGTCCGGCTTCGCCTTGGAAGCGAGGTGCGACCACGGTCGGGAAGCGCCATTCCCAGGCGCCTTCCCCGGAGCGCCAGTTCAGCTTTTGATCGACCTTGACCTCGATGGAAATCTCGGCGCCCGGGGGCACGTTGCCGATCTCTTGGCGGAAGAGCGTCGAGCGCTCCTCTTCCAGAAGGGCGGCGGATCGCCCCTCGATGAGCGCCTCCTCGAAGGCCTGACGTGCGTCCTCTTTGGCCTTTACTTCACCGATGGTGCGGACGCCGTCGAGCACGAATTCGTACCCCGATACGGCGGCATTCTCAGGGAGTGGCAGAAGGTACGTGACCCGCAGGGGCTCGGTCCCGCGGTTGACGAAGGACTGGGTCAGGGTGACCCGGGCGATGCCACCCTGGGCGGTCGCCCGGAGATGCGTAGCCCGAAGGGGCAGCGCGGCACCCTCTGCGCTGACGAGGCGGGCCCCGGATGAAGCCGGGTCAGCGGCGACGGCGCGGGTCGGGTCTTGGATGGATGTCACGTTCATGATTCTGCCTCCTGGGCATCGTGGTTGGGGGATTCGCCCCCCCAACGCCCGATGGGGCAGATTGGTGACACTCGATTCCGAATCTCTTCCTGGGCCTTTTTCGGCCTCTACTTGTCGGTCGAGAGCATCGCCTCCACCTCGTCCGGGATTCCGTTCAGATCCTCGTCCAGGGACGTTCCATCGCTGATGTCGATCATGTCATCCACGCCGTTCCCATTCATATCCGTCACGATCTCGTCCCGGACGTGGGGTCTCGCGGGCTCCGAATCGGAGCTCGGGGAGCTCGCCCTGCAGCTGCTGAAGGAGACGCAGAGCGGTGAAAGGGCGAGGAAAATGGCGGCGGCGTTCTTCATAGGGGGTCGTCCGGCTGTGGATTTCGAGACAGACTGAAGTGCCACTGGCGCGTTCGATCGGACGGGCATTTGTCAAAACCCCCGCCCTCTCTGGGGCTGGGCCTACTCCGCCAAGAATCGCAGGACGTGATCGACCTCTTCCGAGCTGCCGAGGATCACGGGCACGCGCTGGTGGATGGCTGTGGGGGGGACCTCCATCGTGCGGGTCATGCCGGAGTAAGCCTTGCCGCCGGCTTGCTCCACCAGCATGGCCATGGGGTTGGCCTCGTACATCAACCGGAGCTTGCCTTTGGGCGAGCTCTTGGTCGGCGGGTACAGGAACACGCCGCCCTTCATCAGGACACGGTGCACGTCGGCGACCATGGCGCCTGCGTAGCGCATGGTGTAGCCCTCCTCGTTGGCCCAGTCGATGTACTTGCGGTAGGGCTCCTCGGTCTTCGGGAGATTGGACGTGTTCATGGAGTACGACTTGCCGGTGTCCGGGATGCGCACGTCCTCGTCCACGAGGAGGAAGGAGCCGATGGCGGGGTCCAACACGAACATCTGCACGCCGGAGCCCGTCGTCAGCACAAGCACCGTGGACGGGCCGTAGAGCACGTAGCCTGCTCCGACCTGGTTCATCCCGGGCTGGAGGGCGCTGGCTTCGACATCGCCCAGGCGCCGGTCGTGCTGGAGGATGCTGAAGATGGTGCCCACGCTGCCGCACACATCGAGATTCGACGAACCGTCGAGGGGGTCGAAGAGCACGACGTAGGGACGCTCGCCCGAGGTGTCCTGGCGCAGGATGATGGGGTCTTCGTCCTCCTCGGAAGCGATGATCGCGACGCCAGGGCGCGAGCCCAGGGCGCGCACGAGGGCCTCGTTCGCGATGACATCGAGCTTCTGCTGGTCCTCACCCTGAATGTTCTCGGCGGCCATGGATCCAAGAACGTCCTCCAGCCGGGCCCGGCGGCAGCGAGCGGCGATGAACTTCGACGCGAGGGAGAGCGCCGACAGGACCATCGTGTAGTTGCCGGTGGCATAGGGGTGCTTCTGCTCCTCCGCCAGGAGGAAGGTCTGCAAGGAGGTGAGGTTGTGACCCTTGGTGAGGACTTCCGCGGAATCAGGCAGGGAGCTGGTCATGGGGGGTGGGGGCGCTTTGGGGCTGTCTCTTATACACATCTGACGCTGCCGACGATATGCAGTGTGTA
>CAJXRJ010000114.1 GCA_913058555.1 uncultured bacterium | reverse complement strand
CCCCCAGGCCCCCGCGGGCCCCTCGCCGGGGCGTGAACCCTTTCTCGTTGGCGCGGACCTGCGCCTCCGTCGAACGCGACGGGTCGAGGATCTGCAGCTCGAAGGAACCCGGCCGGATGCCGATGATCTCCTCCAGCTGGGACTTGATTCGAGCGGAGCGAAGAGCGAGCTGCCCATCCTTCACATCCTCTGTCGCAAACATGCGCACGGTGACACGATCTTCGATGCGTTCGACGATCGATCGCGTCGCATCGGAAAGCGAGTACAGCTTGTCTTCGGAGAAGTCGAACCGGTGGCCCAAGAAGCGGCCCGCCGCCACGTTGATCAGCACCGCCACGACGCCGAGTAGCAGTACCGTGAGGGCGCCATTGAAGCGCAGCACGGTCTTGCTTGGTGGAGCCGTGGGTGCGGTCGCCGGGGCGCCAATGGGAGCGTCCGTGCCCGTCAAAGAGGAGTCGCTCACGCCCGCCACCTCCTGCTCTCCACGGTCAACACGTTGAGAATGAGCCCCACGGCGGTCAGGGATACGAAGTAGACCATGTCCGACACATCGAGCACGCCCCGGGCCGCACTCCCGAGGAAGTGGTCCGTGGGGCTGAGTGCGCTCAGCGCCGATGCGGCGCCCCCGGGGAGCATCCGTACGAACAGGGGCAAGGACCAGAGCAGGCCGAGCACGAGGGCTCCGAAGAGGAAGGCCACGAGCTGCTCGGAGCTAATGCCCGATAGGAACTGTGCGATCGCGACGTACGCGGCGATCAGAAACGCCGCGCCCACGAGACCGACCCAAACGGTCTGCCAGTCCAGGTTGCCGAGCGTTTGCACGGTGATCGCCGCCGACAGCACGGCGAGACTCACCATGAGGAACGTCAGGAGCCAAGTGGAAAGGAACTTGCCGAGCGCCACGGCGCTGATGGGGACCGGGTAGGTCAGGAGCACCTCTTCCGTGCCATTGCGACGCTCTTCCGCCCATGTCCCCATCGAGAGAGCGGGAACGACGAAGGCCAGCAGGAGCGGCAACCAATAGAAGAGAACGATCAGGCTCGCCTGGCCGCCCTCCCAAAGCCCCGGGAGCGGCGTTTGCCCCACGGGATACCCAAGGAAGAAGAAGAGCGCCGGCAGGACGATGACAAAAAGCCCAATGGCGACGTACGCCACGGGCGACTCGAAAGCCGACCGAAGTTCCCGCCGGGCGAAAGGCAGCACGCGCCAGCCGCCGCGCGGGCCCTTTGGGGCAACATCATCTCTGGTACTCATCACGACGCGGTGCCTTGTGATTCGGGGAGCCCCTCGGGGACTGCGGTAGGGCTCGCCGAATTCGGTCGAGCCCTCTGGGTTCGTTCCAGGAAGACCCGCTCAAGCGTCGGGACTTCATGGCGTAGCTCGATGAGCCGAAGGCCCTGATCGGCCGCCACCCGGGCCACTCGTTCGGCAGCGTCGAAGCGGTCCTCGACGTCGAGCATCAGCTTCACGCGCTCCCCGAGTCCCCGGGAAACCACCCGTGGTGCTCCGCATCCCTCCAACCCGGACAAGGCAAGAAGCGCCGTTTCCTCCGGCGCGACGAGGGTCACGGTCACGGCGTCGCCGCCCTGGCTGGAGAGTTGGTCGAGGGGCCCGTCGGCCACTAGCTGCCCGCCCGCGATGATCACGACGCGCCGGCAAACCTCTTCGACCTCGGGCAACACGTGGGTCGAGAGCATGATCGTCTTCTCCTGGGCGAGGCGGACGACCAGGTCTCGGATGCGCACGATCTCCGCGGGGTCGAGGCCACTGGTGGGCTCGTCGAGGATGAGTACCGGCGGGTCGACGTAGAGGGCTGCCGCAAGACCGACGCGCTGGCGATATCCCTTCGACAAGGTGTGAATACGACGGCCCGTATAGCCGTCGAGGTCAGCCGCAGCCACGACCCGCTCGATGGCTTCCGCGCGCGCGCGCCGGCCCATGCCGTGCACCTGTCCCACGAAGTCGAGGAAACGCGTCACCCGCATTTCGCGGTAGAGCGGTGTGTGCTCCGGCAGATAGCCCACCGCGGCCCGGGGCGCGAGGGCGCGGCCGTCGAGGTCCACACCACCCACCCGAGCGGTGCCCCCATCGGGAAGGAGGGACCCCGTGAGCATCTTCATGGTGGTGGATTTCCCCGCGCCGTTCGGCCCGAGGAATCCCACGAGTTCGCCGCGCCGCACGGAGAAGCTCACGTTTTGCACGGCTCGGACCGCGCCGAAGGACTTGGAGAGCCCCACCGCTTCGATCATTGGGGCCAGATCATTCATGGACATTGATCATTCATGAACGCTGATCGTTCACGCTTCCTTATCGATGGTGAAGCCGTCGAGGAAGTCATCGGTCTTCTCCACGTCGCTGAGCTTCGTGATCAGCAGATCCGCCGCTTCCGCGAAGTGCATGCGGGAGAGAACCCGTCGCAGGACATGGATGAGCTTCAGCCGGCGCAGGCCCACCAGCTTCTCTTCCTTACGCGTTCCCGACTTCTCGATGTCGATGGCGGGGAAGATCCGCCGGTCGGCCAGTTTTCGATTGAGGACGAGTTCCATGTTGCCGGTGCCCTTGAATTCCTCGAAGACGAGTTGGTCCATACGGCTGCCCGTTTCGACCAACGTCGTCCCCAGGATGGTCAAGCTCCCTGCCTCGACGGTGTTTCGCGCGGAACCAAAGAATTTACGCGGACGTTCCATAGCGCGGCTGTCCAGGCCACCGGACATCGTCCGACCTGATCCCGCTCCGGCTTGGTTGTTGTAGGCACGCGCCAGGCGGGTGATGGAGTCCATCAAGAGCACGACGTCCTCCCCCATCTCCACAAGGCGGTTCGCCCGGCGCCAAACGACCTCGGCGAGGTTGATGTGGTTCTTGGGCGTCTCGTCGGCGGTAGAGACAAACACATCGCCGCGCTCCACGCTCCGCTTCCATTCGGTGGCTTCTTCCGGTCGCTCATCAATGAGCAACACCATCAGGTGCACATCCGGATAGCCCTTTTCGATGCCCGCCGCAAACTGGCGCATCAACGTGGTCTTGCCGGTGCGGGGCGGAGCCACGAGGAGCCCACGTTGGCCGCGTCCAATGGGCGCGATCAAGTCAAGAACCCTCATGGACACTTCGTCCGTGATGTCCCCCACCGCGTAATGGAAGTCGGGGTCGATGCTCGTCAGGTTCTTGAAGAAGGGCTTCTTCTTCCAGTAGGCCGGCGGGTGTCCGTCGATATCCACGACCGATTCGAGCTGGATCTTGTTCTTGAACCCGCGACTCGCGGGGCCCTTGACGATCATGCCGTCGTGCAGCTTGAACTGCTGCACGAGCTTCTTCGGAACGTAGATGTCTTCCTTGGACGAAAGCCACTGGTTCTTCGCATGGCGGAGGACAGAGACCTGCCCCTTCTCGAGGAAGAACATGCCTTCGACCTCGTCAATGCGCCGGTCCTCCTTGGGAGCGCGATCGACTTGCTTGGGACCGCTGTCCTTGCGGAACCCCTTGCCGTCTCTCTTGGACTTGCCTTGGGCGTACTTCCGATCGGGAGCTCCCTCCTTGGCGATCGGGCCTGCGCTTGAACCAGAGGAGTTGGATCCCGAGTTGGATCCAGCACGCTGCCCGTTCTCATCAGCACCGTCCTCGGGACGGCCTTTGCGTCCGCGACGCCTGCGTCGACGGCGCGGACGGTCGCCGCGTCCTTCTTCGTCTCGGCTCTCATGGCCAGGGCGGTCGCCGCGATCATCGCTCCGTGGCGCGGCTCCGCCACTGGAAGGCGCGGAGTCCGAGGGCGCCCGGTCTGTGGGGGCCCGGTCTGCGGGGGCCCGGTCTGCGGGGGCATTATCCCTCGCGTCACGATCGTTCGAATCACGGTCCCTCGGCTCACGCTCGCCCTGGGGGCCATCCTCCTCGGATCGCCGACGCCGACGGCTACGCCGCGTCCGCTTCCTCTTGGGCCCGCGGCCGTCCGGATCACGATCGTCACGATCGAACCCGCCGCCGCCCTCGGACGAACCCCTGGAGTCCCGCTGCGAAGGCTCGTCGCTGCGGTCCCGTGGGGACTCATTGGGGCGATCACGATCTCCCCCAGAGTACTGAGACTCAGAGTACTGGGACTCGGAGTACTGGGACTCGGAGTACTGGGACTCGCGGTCTTGGGACTCACGGGCATCGGCCCGGGGTGGACGAGAATCACCTTCGCTGGAATCCCTGCTCGCGCCGGCATCGGTCCGACCGGAGCTAGCCGGATTGGCGTCAGCGGATTCCTCCGAAGCGGCCCGGCGTGCGGAGACCTTCTTCTTACGCACCGTCTTCTTCACGGGCGCGTCAGCGCTGGCGTCGAGGGGCGGCGTCACCTCCGGGTCAACGGCACTCGCAGCCGCCTTCTTTCGCGTCGCCTTCTTCTTTGCCACCGTCTTCTTCCGGGCAGCAGGCGCCGGCTCGTCCGCTTCAGGCCCAGCTTCAGAGTCGGAGCTCGCCGATGCCTTCCGGACGGCCTTCTTCGAGGCCGTCTTTTTGGATGCCGTCTTCTTGGTGGCGACCTTCTTGGCCGCCGCCTTCTTGGCGGTCTTCTTCCTCACGGCCTTCTTACGGCTCGTCGTCGAAGTGGACTTGGCGCTCCCCCCTCCGGTTGAGCCATCGCCGTCCGGCAAGGCTCCAAAGGGCAACGCGCCTTGGCCGTCATCGGCTCCGAAATCGCCGTCGCTAGGGTCGGAAGTTTGGGTGGTCACAGGCAGAAAAGGGTCATGGGGCGAGTCCTAGGAGTCCAGGCCCGCTTCGACGGGCTCCGCGGCCTGCATCAATGGATGAGCGGGCTGTGGTTCGGGTCGAAATCGAACGGATGGGCATCTAGGGGAGATCGCCGTAGGGATCCCGTGGCCCCTCAAGCATGGGAGGGGGCGCCACGGAGACGAGCACGCCGACTGTCAGGTCGGCTGCCGATAAGCCGCTCCGCCAAGGGGAGCTGCGCCTCATCGGCTCGGAAGGGCGGTCGCTGGGCGGCCCATGGTGGGCCAACAATGGACCCGGGCGGCGTCGCTCTCGTGGGCTCAGTCTGGGCCCAGAGTAGGACCATTGCAAGGCCGCAGCCCACGACTTCCGCTTTGGCGACCACTTCTGACCCCTCCGAGGGGGAAAAAGTGGTCGGGGTGAGAGGATTCGAACCTCCGACCTCTGCGACCCGAACGCAGCGCTCTACCAAGCTGAGCCACACCCCGCCTTTGCGAGCGGAGGAATCTATGTCCCGGCCCCCGCCCCGTCAACAGTACAAGCCAGCGGAATTCTGCGGAGGGCCGAATCCTTGAACCGCTGCAAAGACGTGATCGCCCGCAAAGGCCCCCTACGGTCCCACAAAGGTCGACCCGGGAGGGTCCATGGATGGCCTCCCGAACCTCTGTCACTTTCCCAGGTCCACGAAGTTGCCACCGTTGTTTTCGGCGAGGGACTTCATGAAGCCCTTGCTGAAGTTGCCGATGGCGATCGTGTGGAGGACGACTTTGCGGAGCTTGTTCGCTTCGATCACGCGGCTGAGAATCTCCTTCGTGTCGATGTACTTCCCGTGGGTCGGTCGGCCGTCAGAAAGGAAGAAAATCGTGTCGACCTCACTCAGGTACTGCTCCCGTGAATTCGTCCCCTTGTCTGCGATGCCCAGGGCCAAAGAGAGAGCGGCATAGGTGTTGGTCTTGCCCGCGGAGAGATCCGCGGAGCCCGACAGTCCCGCGGCCGCAAGATCCTGCTTGCTGTTGCCGCCGAGGGGCTCGAGGCGCTTGCAGAAATCGAGGGCACTCTTCTTGTTGATCACGTTCGCCGGCACGAGCTTCTTCTTCCAGCGCTTGGTTTCCGTGGCGAACGAGACGATGCCGAACTTCACGTAGGGCTCGAGGCCCTCGATGGTGCGAGCGAGCTCGGTCTTCACGATGTCCATGCGAACCCACGACGGGTAGTCGCCGCTTTCAAATCGCTCGCGCTCCACCACCAGATCCTCCATGGACCCCGACACGTCGATGACAAACAGGATGGAGCGGCTTGGCGTGTCAATACCGTGGAATGACGTGGATCCAGGGCGTACGTAGCGTTCCTTGTTCTTCGCCTTCGCAGCCGCGATCTTGGCGAGTTCAGCGTCCGAGGGGATCTCGAAGCGTGTGGCGTTGTTCTCCCAGAAGCGCTTCCAAAGCTCGACACGCGTCCCAAGGCTGCGGCCGGTGATGGCATCAAGGGCCTTGCCAACGTCCTCGACAAGCCGGCCCTCTTCGATTTCAAGTCGTGCCACAAGGACGGGAATGGAGCTCTTGTCCCTCACGATACCGAGCGCCGCAATCGCGGACGCGCGCACCTGCCACGACTCGTCGGTCAGGTGTTTGTGGGCCGGAGCAAGCACCTCCTTGGCCTTGAGCTCCGCAAGGGCGTCCAGGGCCGCACAGCGCACCGCGGGCTCCTCGTCCTCCGTGAACGGCACGAGGCTAGGGATCATGGCCTTGTCACCCCCGGCGCTCGCCACCAAGATGGCCATGCGCCTCACCGCCCAGGACTTGTCCCCGGAGGCCTCAACAATGACCTCGGACATCCCGGGGACACCGAGCGCCGCATAGCGCCCTTCGCGCATCGCACGCAGCATGCCTACGCGCACGTCTTCCTTCTTCTCTGACTCGAATCGCTGCACGAGGCGCTCAGCAGGTGGCTTCGTCTTGAAGCTCGCAAGGACACGGGCCGCGGCCCGCGCCACGTCGGGCTCCTTGTCCTTGAGGATCGGAATCAAGACATCCACGACCTTGGGCGATTCCTCACCGAGGAGCGTCAGGACGGCCTCGACCCGGGACGCTGGCTCCTTCACCTTGCGGAAGTACTTCTTGAAGTCCTTGATGGTCTCCTCGTCGTAGGCCCCCGCGTGGCGTGAAATCGGCTGGACACCTTCGAAGGAAGACGCATGACCTGTGGCGGGGTCTGCCGAGCCGGGGGAGGCTAATAGGCCGAGGAGAATCGCGTGAAACATGAGCTGTGGGTCCTGGGGCGCCGCCCGAGATCGGAGGGGAACGATCCTGGCGGAGATCAAAAGGAGAGGGGGCGCTGCCCGATGGCAGCGCCCCCTCTTATACGACCGATGGGAGTCGGTTTCAGTTCTTGACGAGCCTCATCGGGCTCACTTGGGTCGGCGCAGGCGCGAAACCGTCTTCTGGCGCCCTGCGGGACGGATGTCGTCGCTCTCCAAGGTGACACGCATTCCCTCAGAGAGGAGAAGGGTCACGCGGTTGCCCTCGCGGGACAGGAGATGGCCCAGGAAGACGCCGCCATCCGCTTGGACGCGGACTTTTTCAAGACCCTTGGTGCTGACTTCGCCGCTAGCGGAGCGCTGGTTGTTTCTCCCAAGGCGGTCCAATCGGTCGACCCGGCGGGCATCGAGGGTCAGGCGTCCCAGGCGAGTGTCCAGGGCGATCTTGTTGTCGCCGACGCCGTGGAGGCGCCCATCGAGGGAGTCGCCAGCATCAAAGACGATGCGCACCTGACCGACGTTCGGAGTCAGGACGAACTTGTCGCCCTTCAACTTGCTCTTCGGAACCGTGCGATGCGGCCAGATTTCTCCGTTGCCGACGCGGGTCAGAACGCTTCCGCGGCGCGGGGATCGCACCTCGTCCGCGAGGTTCGGGCGAACCTCCACGGCGACGTCCTTGGGCTCAGCTTCCGCCTCGACCGAGGGGCCGTCCGGCGCCTCGTCCATCGCCACGGTCGGCGCGATGGGAGCGGGCCCGGTGATCGACGAGGGGTCGATCTTGAGCTCGCCCACGTCGGCGCCTGTGTCTTCAGCGGAGGTCTCGGCGATGATCTCTGGGGCGGCATCAGGCTCGGTCAGCTCCGTGACGGCCACGTCCACCGGGCTGTCACTCGGCTCCACAGTGGCCACTTCCGGCAGTTCCGCAGGCGCCACTTCCGTGGGCTCCACCGGCGCCTCGGGCTCGCCAGCGACATCCGTCAGTTCCAGGCCTTGCTCCGGATCCTCGATCGCGATGGGCTCTTCGCCGATCGCGACCTCGAATGGCGCAAGTTCTGTTTCGTCAGTCGTCGTGTCGGCGCCCGCGAGGGTCTCCGGCGCGGAGAACTCGTCGCTCATTTCAGGGGCCGTCTCCTCCGGCGCATCGGTGCTTTCCTGTGCGACGATGGGCTCGGAAGGGAACTCGACCGGCGCGACCGGCAGAACCTCCACGGGGGTCGGCCCGAAGATTGCGTCGAGACGGGCGTGGGCGTCGTTCATGTCGATCGCCTGCACCGGTGCCTCCATCGGGATCTCCATCGGTGCCTCTGCCACAACCTCCGCGGGGGCCTCTGCGGAGACCTCAGCGGGAACCTCGACGGGGGCCTCTGCAGCGTCGCCATTCGTCTCGGCGGCAGCCACGTCAAGGTTGGTGACCTCAACGGGAACCTGCGGCTCCTCGACGGCGGGCACGTCAACCACCGGCTCTTCTGCGGCGGGTGCCTGGGCGAGATCAACCGCCGGCGCGTCCACGGCCTCGGGCTCCTCGGCCGTCTGGATGAAGGGGTCCTCGTCTGCGGATGCCACCGACTCGGCCTCGATGGGCTCGTCGAACGGCTCCACGGTGGGCTCCTCAGCGGGCGCGGGCGCAGCCTCAGCGAGTTCGGGCGCAATAGGCTCTACGAGGGCCTCGAAGGGCGGCTCCAAGCTCAGCTCGAGGGGGCCCCAGTCCCCCAGGGTGAGGTTGTCCTCAGCCCCTGCGGACGCCATGTCAAGGGGCGCAGCATCCGTCTGCTCTTCCTGGGTGGGAGCGCTGTCGGTAATCGGTGACATCTCGGTCACGTCGAGCGAGCGAATATCCGGCTCGACGTCGAGGGAAGCACGGTCGTCATCGAAGAAGCCGAAGGGCATGAAGTCTTCAGCGAGGGCCGGGCCCATCTCTGAAGGCTCGGCCTCGTCCGCTCCTGCGTCGGTTGACGACTCGGAGCCGGCCTTGGCCACGTCCATGCCGCTGTCCTGCGCCTCGTCGATCTGATCGAAGTACGTCGCGACCGGGGACATCGGCGTGCCGTTACCACTGGGGTACGTCCATGCCATCGAGCTGTAGACCTCGTCGCCCGGCAAGGGGGCCACGGGTACCTCCACGGCTGGGTCCCCTGCATCCTCAAGACCGACCGACTCATCGCCTTCGGCTGCGTTCAGCATGGCGACCGCTTCGTCGTCCAGGGGCTCCACGTTCAGGACAAACTCGTCCAGGAAGGCGGGGCTCAAGGACTCGATCGGCATTTCGGATTGAGCGAGGTCATCGGACCGCGTCTCGCCGTTCTCGTTCGGGAATGGCTCCGTGTTTTCGATGCCCCCCTCGAAGAGGGACGTCTCACCGGAGTCCACGTAGGTACCGACCTCGATATCGAGCTCGCCGCCTTCGTTTGTTTCACTGGTGTCGTTCGGCTCTCCGTCCTCGGCGATCTCCATCGCCTCGAACGGGGCCTCGACCCCATCCGGAGCCGCATCCTCGACCGCCGCATCCTCCGGGGGAAGCTCACCGGGCTCCCGTGGCGAGTCGACCGTGGCCTTGACCGGCGCAACGGTGCCGTACCCTTCGGCAGGGATCACCGCTCCGTCCCGCTGGTAGCTCATGCGCCCCGTCGGCTCATTGCCGACGCCCTCCGGCTTCACGAGCTCCACTTCGGGCTCCTCCTCGGGGACGTCGACCTCCGCCTCTGCAATGGCGACCACGGGATCGGAGGCCGGAGCGTCCTTGGAGTGTTTCAGGAAAGCCCACGCGCCGACGCTTCCAAAGGACAGCAACAGCACGATAGAACCCGGGAGTAGCGCCTTGGAGAAGGCGTGACTGCTGGTTTCTGGCTCCACGTAGGACGCACCGACGAGGTCATCCTCGAAGGCCGCTTCCTCACCACCCGCATCAGCGGGCACTTCCTCCTCGCCGAGCCAACCCTCCGCAGGCGGCTCTGCAAAGACGTCGGGGAGTGCGTGCACCGAGGCGTGCTCGAAGTCGGGATCCCCCGAGGCACCTTCCTCTTCCAGGAGCCAAGAACTTTCGTCCATGGCCGGCATCGTCTCCTGATCGTCGAACTGGTCGGCGCCTTGGAGAGGCAAGTCCTGGGGGAAAGAGCCTTCGGGAGTCGGATCGAAGGGGGCCGAATCGTTGGGGTTCATGGAGGCGTCAGACATCGCGTGAGGGCGCAAGGCGTGGTAGCGCGGTCAGCCGCGCCTCAATGTGCGCGCGGCCTTTTCGTGCGGGGACCAATCGCGATATCGACGCCGAAGGCATGCGTCCCACAGTCCGACCGTGGGATTCCTCCATGAAATGGGGCCACCTGGAGTCCGCGGGTAGGAACTCCCAGTGGCCCCGAAGTAGGGTCCAGAGTGCGCCAAATGGCGCCAGGGACGGCGCTACTGAGGCTTCAGCACCCTTCGCCCGGCCTGGCGCATGGTCACGCCCGCGGCATCGAAGTGCTCAAGGATGGGAATCAAAAACTTCCTAGTGGTCCCGAGGGCATCGCGCAGTTCGGGGATCTCAAGGCCTCCATTGCGCTGGCAATTGGATGTCACGGCCTCTCGCGCTTCGTCGAGTGCCTTGGCGGATAGGAAGAGCTCACCCTCGATCCGAGCGATCGCCCCTTCGTCGTCCAGCAACCGCAAGACCGACTCGACGTCGCCCTTCGGAATGCCCGCCGACGTGGAAATTTCTTCCGGGCTCGGGGGCTGGAAGCGCGCGTCCTCCATCACCTTCAGCACCTTATCGCGTTGGACTTTCCGCTCCGGCGACAGCTCCACCTGCCGCCCAGCCGGGGAAAGGAACCCGCCGGGGTCCAGGCGCATGCGGCCCTCGGCCGCCTCTCGGTCAAGGATCACTCCGAGGAGAGCCGGGTCAAACTTCACCGCGGTCCGAAGGTCGCGCACGTCCATCTTCGCGCGCATCTCGTTGGCTTCGAACCAGGCCGACACGGCGTCGCGCGTCTCCTCGAGGCTCAGGGAAAGGGCCTCCACATGGATCCAGCGCTGACCGGTCCCCAGCGAGACGGCCTTGCCGCCTTCTTCGAGTTCCTTGAGGAGCCCCACGGTGTCGTCCTTCGTTCGCTTGATCGTCGAAGAGAGCTCCTCCACCGTCGCCCAACGGTCGACCGAGCGGGCCAGCACGGCTTCGAGCAAGGACAGCGAAGAGCCGAGGCTCGACGCCTGACGCTCGAGTTCCTGGATCACGAAGGTCTTGAACCGCTTCAGGCGATATCGACTTTCCTCGAGGATCACGCCGCCGCCCAGCGTGATCATGGGGGACGCGAGGCGCAGAATGAAACGGTCTCCGGGCGCACAAACAAGCGGGTGCTCCAGCCGAAACTGAGCGAGCCCGCTGGAGCCCGGCTCCAGCTCGTCCGAATCCAGGAGGATGACCTCCCCCACCGCGTCCGACGTTCCCGTGTGCACGCGAATGGGCATTCGGTTCGTAATGGAACGGTCCAAAGAGGCCAGGGCCTCCAACTGGGCGCCAACCATCGTCTGCATCTTGAAGAACCCCGGGGTAGCGACGACGTCACCCCGGGCCACGTCGTGATGGTCGACGTCCGAGACGTTCAGGGCGGCGGAGTGGCCCGCCCGGGCGGTCGGCGAAGCGTCGTGGTACGCCTGGATCCCCCGGATCTTGCCCTTCGTTCCCACCGGCAAGACCTCCACCGCGTCCCCCACTTTGATTTCGCCCGACACGGGGATACCCGTGAGGATCGTCCCGAAACCACGGGCGCTGAAGACGCGTTGGATCGGCATGCGAAACACGCCCTCGGAGGTGCGCGGCTCCGTCTCGCCCGCCATCTTCACGAGCAGAGTCCGCAGCTCGTCCATGCCGATACCCGCGATCGCTGACACCTTGAGGATTGGGGCGCCCTCCAGGAAAGTCCCGGCCACGGTTTCCGTCACGTCCTCCACCGCGAGCTCGACCATCTCCTCGTCCACCATGTCGACCTTCGTGAGGGCGACGAAGCCGCGCTGGACACCGAGCAGGTGCATGATCGCCAAGTGCTCCTGGGTCTGGGGCATGACCCCGTCGTCCGCGGCGACCACCAAGATCACGAGGTCAATTCCGGTGGCGCCAGCCACCATGTTTCGGATGAACCGCTCGTGACCGGGGACGTCCACGATGCCGACGCGCCGGCCGTCTTCGAGGTCCATCCGGGCGAATCCGAGGTCGATCGTCATGCCGCGCTCTTTCTCCTCCGCCCATCGGTCCGGATCGGTTCCGGTCAAGGCGCTGACGAGGGTCGACTTGCCGTGGTCGATGTGACCGGCGGTGCCGATGACGATGGGCTGGATCTCCATGGGCGTAAGTTACCGTCCGAGGCCGAGCAGATCTGCCCCCACGACGTTTCCAGGCGGACACCGGGCCCCGCGGCCCCATTGGGTTTCCCGCGGCGCACCCGGTTTCCGGGCCCCCGACGTATTTCTGGCTCTGTAACGTATCCGCCATGCAAACCGCCCCCCAGAGGTTCCGAACCCTCAGCCCGTGGCTCCGGGAACGATTCGGTCGCCCGGTGCACCGCGTCTCATTGGACGCAGGCTCCACGTGCCCCAACCGGGACGGGACGAAGGGTTTCGGCGGCTGCACCTACTGCGACATCGAGGGCTCCGGCACGGGTGCGCTCAAGGACGGGGACGGTCTTGAGGAGCAGCTCCAGAGCGGCATCGCGAGGATCGCCCGGCGCAAGAAGCGCCCCACCGACCCGGACTCCGGCGTCATCGCCTATCTCCAGAGCTACACCAACACCTACGTCGAGGGTGGCCGCTTCGCCGAGGTCTTGGACATCATCCGGCGCTACATCGCGATGCCGGATAGCCCCATCGTGGCACTCTCAGTGGCCACCCGCCCCGACTGCCTCCCAGACGAGACGGTCCGGGTTCTCGAGGACCTCAAGAAGGAAACCGAGATCTGGGTCGAACTGGGCCTCGAGTCCGCGAACGACCAAGTGCTCTTCGACATCAACAGGCTGCACACGCTAGAGGAGTTCGAAGACGCCACGGCGAGGCTCCGGCAGGCGGGCGTCCTCACCGTTGGGCACGCGATCCTCGGCCTTCCCGGCGACGGCAGAGAAGGCGCCCGCGGCACCGCAGCTGCGCTCGCAAAGTCCGGGGTCGAAGGCGTCAAGGTGCATAACCTCATGGTGCTTGAGAAGACTCAGATGGCGCACCAGTGGCGCAAGGGTGAGCTCGAGGTGCCGTCGGCCCAGGAATACCTGAGCTTGCTCGCCGACTTCGTCGAGCGCCTTGCGCCCGATCAGGTCCTCCATCGCATCACAGGCGACGCGCCGGAAGCGAAGCAGCTCGCTCCGCGGTGGGACGTGCCGAAGAACGCGATCCGCGAACTACTGGAAACCGAGCTTGAGTCCCGCGGCACGAGTCAGGGCTGCTTGGCCGCAATCTGAACGAGTCGCTGGGTGTTCAACGACGCTCCAGTCCCACAGAGCGCTTGAGCAACCTCACCCTCAGGTCCGTCAACGCTTCCCTGAGGTGGGGTTGAAGGGGATGGTCCTCGGGCAAGTCTCTGGCCGACTGCTCAAGTTTTGGGATCCAGGACAAGTCCGCCTTGAGGATCGCACCCCGCATGGCATGGATTGCGGCGGCCCTCCGATTCTCCGGCTGCCAGCGGAGAATGGAATAAAGCTGCAGCCACTCCGACTCCGGCAGCTGGCTTTGGGTCTCGATCAGGCACTCGCTGATGTGGTCGAGCACCGATTCGACCGTCGAGTCTCGGTCGAGTCGTTCGAGGGTCTCTGCCGAGACCATGGATTCCGTAGACGATCGCACATCGGCAATGTCCTTGGAGGAGCGAGTACTCCACGTCCGCACGCTGCCCTCCGACGACACGGAGACGCAGACTTCGATGGCCGTTGACCTTACAACCTGAAGGCCCCAATCCCCTGTCTCTTATACACATCTCCGAGCCCACGAGACTAGGCATGATCTCG
>CAJXRJ010000113.1 GCA_913058555.1 uncultured bacterium | reverse complement strand
CAACGGTGGCTGCCTCCGGTTTGGCCCCGACGGCAAGCTCTACGTCGGCATGGGTGACGGCGGCTCCGGCAACGACCCGAACGGCCGCGCGCAGAACGGCAACTCGCTGCTTGGCAAGATGCTGCGCTACGACGTGGACATCGCAATGCCATTCATCCCCGCCGACAACCCCTTCGTGGGCAACGCGGCCTTCCTGGACGAAATCTGGCAGTACGGCATGCGCAACCCGTGGCGCTTCACCTTCGACCGCGACACCGGCGACATGTGGATCGGCGACGTGGGCCAGGGCCAGCGCGAAGAGATCGACTTCATCCCCGCGGGCGCCGTGGCTGGTCAGAACTTTGGCTGGCGCTGCAAAGAAGGCACCCGCTGCACCGGCCTCTCTGGCTGCAGCTGCACGGATGGCACCCTGATCGATCCGATCCAGGAGTACACCCACAGCGGCGGCAACTGCTCCATCACCGGCGGCATGATCTACCGCGGTTCCGCAATCCCGAGCCTCGACGGCACGTACTTCTACGCCGACTACTGCTCGAACACGATCTGGAGCATGAAGTACGACGGGACCACCGTCACGGATTTCATGAACCGCACCGCGGAGCTTGATCCCCCGGTCGGCGCCAACATCACCGGCATCACCGCCTTCGGCGAGGACTTCGACGGCGAAGTGTACATCTGCACACAAAGCGGCCGCGTCTACAAGATCATCCCCCAACCGCCCCAGTGCGGCTACACGACCTACTGCCAGGCCACCGCGTCGGCCAGTGGCGTACCGGTGACGATCTTCGGAAACGGCACGACGGAGATCTCGACGAACAACTTCGGCGTCGGCGCCGGCGGCCTTGTGCCGGGCACCTTCGGGCTCTTCTTCTACGGTCCGGACCAAACCGCGCTCACCAGCGGCTACGGCAACCTTTGCATCAACGGAAACGCGGCCATGCCGCTGATCCGCCTGCAGACCATCAACCAGTCCGACGTCTTCGGCAGCGTCTTCCAGGCCATCGACTTCACGAACCCGCAGCAGATGATGGGCCCCGGCGCCATCAACGCAGGCGACACACTGAACTTCCAGTTCTGGTTCCGTGATACCCAGAACGGCATGGCCGGCTGGAACTACTCGAACGCGCTGAACGCCTTGTTCTGCCTGTGATCGGGCCGGGCCCCCTCTGATGCAGCCTCTGCATCAGAGGGGGCCATCGAACGGAAGCGCGCCCGCGCCGCCAACCCTGGCGGCGCGGGCGCGCTCGTTTGTTGGAGCGATCACAGGCGCCGATACCCTGGTGCGCGGGGCCTACCGGCGGCACCCCTCAGGGCCATGGGCGGACGGCCAAAGCGGAGTGGAGCAAGTGGCGAGTGAGCCTCGCCCCATCGTCCTCCACCCGTGGGCTCAACTCCGGCCGGTACGGCGCCAGGACCGACCCCCAAAAACCGACGGCCTCCGGATTGTCAGGAAGGACGTCGATGGACCAGGTGCCCGGATAACGATCGAAGAGCAGCCCCAGGGCGCAACGGCCAACGCCTAGCCGCCGCGACGACTGCGCCACATAGAACTCAAAGCAGAGGTAGTCGGCTGGGGACCCCATCGCCCGGGCCAGGTGTTGGCCGCCCACGAGCGCGAAGCCCACGATCTGTTCCTCGTCGAGTCGGTCCTCCTCGCCGGCGACCTCCTCCGTCGCCCGCTGAACGAAGAGCCACGGGAACAGCTTGTCAGGCTTCTCGAACCAGTCCGACTGGAGCTCCGTCGAGGGATTGACCAAGGGATTGAAGCGTGCGAGGTGAGCCAGGTGCTCCCGGTACAACCGACCCAGGGCGTCCGAGTCCCCTTGCGTGGCCATGCGAATTCCCAGCCCCCGTTGGGCAGCCTTCCCCCGCTGCTCCCATCGGCTCCAGTACATGCGACTGGCGCCCAAGAGGTCACCTTTCGTGATCTTCTGCCCCTCCCCCGCGACGAGGTCCATTCGCTCGCAGGAGAGCACGAGCGAGCCCAGGTCCCCGTGGATCCGAGCCGCCCCGGAGCCGAGACTCTCGACGGAGAGCAGCGTGCACTCCCAAGCGGACGGGCAAGGCGAGGCCAAGAGGTCGACGCTCGCAGCCCCTTGGTCAGCTGGCTCCCACCACGCCCGAGTGCAGCCCGTCAAGCGCAGCTCAAAGGTCTCCGCCTCCGGCGCGAGGAAGGCCGCCAGGTACTCGATGTCGACCCTCAGTACGAGTCCGCCAGACGCATCGTGGGATACGAAGGTCATCGTTCCGTCATGGAACGCTTCAAGGAACTCGTAGTCGACCAGCGGGCCCAGGGTCATAGCCCCAAGGTACTCGCGCCACTGAATCGGTGCACGGGCCAGCGATGGTCCAGGCGAAGGACCCTGTCGAAGGCCGAGGCCCCCGGCTCAGGCGCTTCGTTTGCCCTGGAGATGCATGTTGGCCTTGAAGATCTCGCCCATGAGCTCCTTCTTGATCTCCTCGCGCTCTCCACCGTCTCCGAGACCCTGTACCTCGCGGTAGATGGACTCGACGCCGTCGTCGACGTTCTTGAGCTTGCGCAGGCGCATGATCTCCTTCTCGGTGGTCTCGAGGGAGCCACTGAGCTTGGCGATGCGGCGGTTCAGTTGCTCGATCTCGCGCTTGAAGACGGCGGCGTCTTCCACGTCACCGGCCCCAGCGATCTTCGCTTGGATCTCAGCGTTGGCGTCCGCGAGCTCCTTCTCCCAGGCAGAGCGCGCGTCGGCCACGGCGCGGTCGATGATCTCGTCGGCCACCACACCCGCGGCGGTCTCGAGGTCGTCGCCGTCCTCCACCAACCCCTCCAGGCGCTGGCGGTAGCCCATGGCTTCCGCGCGACCCAGGAGGTCCTCGATGTCCTGACGGCTCACGGGCTTCTTCGCGCGCTCGTGCAGCTGGTAGAGCTCCGTCTGAACGACCCGGTCGCCGCCGCCGGCCTCGGCCACGGTGACGCCTTCCTGAGCGACGTTCTCCAACGTGCCGAAGTTCTTGGCCCCGGGATCCTGGTTATGCGCCAGGCCGATCGAGAGCGTGACGCGGATGGTCTTGCCCTCCATCGCAAACCCGAGCTCACGGGCGCCCCGCAGGAGCCTCTCCGCCAGTCCCTTCGCGGCAGCCGGTGGCGTATGGGGCACGACCGCCATCAGCCGGTCATCGATGATGTACCCGAGCAGGTCCCCCGCACGGGTGGCGGTCTTCACGAGGTCAATGACCGAGAAGAGCACCTCTTGCTTCGATTCGAAGCCATGCACCGTTTGAATGTTCGCCAGGTGATCCACCTGGATCAGCATCGCGACGATCGGGTACTTGTAGCGCTCAGCGCGCTCAAACTCGATCTGCATGAGCGCACGGACCTCGTCTCTGGTGAAGAGACCGCGGCCGTTACGGCTGAAGCTGAGCGTGGCGGAGTTCGACATCTCTCCCCCCATGATCGACCTACTCCGCGTCCGGCCTTGAGACCCGCATAGGAGTCGGGGCAGAGGGGGGAACGAAATCCCATCGCGGGATTTGGGTGGCACGCGCCGCCGCCGGCGCGTGCTGCCCCCAGGCCCCCTCCTGCGGCTGGCCTAGAGCTTCGAGAGGAACGCGATCAGGTCGCGCATTTCGCGGCGCGAGAGGTGCGTCGAGATATCCCCTGGCATCGCGGAGACGTCCCTCCGGCGCCCCACGATCTCGTCCGGGGCGATGTCGAACACCTCCTTCTTCGCGTTCTCCAGAACGACGTTCTCCGCCGTTTCCTCGAGGATCCGACCGGAAAGGATTTCCCCATCGTCGAGGCTCAGAAGCCACGTTTCGTAGCCCTCCGCGATGGCGGCGTTGGGCTCGACGACCGACCGCAAGATGTCGATGCCCTTGAGCCGCTCGCCCACCCCATCGAGGGCAGGCCCGGCCTCGGAGCCGCCCTCCGATCCCACGACGTGACACTTGAGGCAGCTCGTTTCCGACTTGGACATGAAGAGCTTCTCTCCGAGGTCGCGGTCGCCTCCCTCGAGGCACATGAGCCAGGCGAGGGTGCCGTCGGCGTCCTCTGCCTCCCAGCGGGCCTTGTGCATCAGGCGCGCGGCCTTCGTGGACTCTCCGGGATGGCCCTTCGCAGCCTCGAGCCACTCCACGAGCTCAGGGGCCGACGGGTCGAGCGACATGCCCACCTCCGCGAAGATTTCCATACAGGCCTCTCCGCGGAGACCGCCCAGGACACGAACGCCCTCTCGGCGCGCCACGGGGTCCTGGCTGCGAGCTTCAGCCCCCAGGAGCTTCGCCGCCTCCGCGTCGTCCAAGACCGCATACGCGGCCGGACGGAGGGGCAGGAGGCCAGGCAGCGTGCGGGCCGCAAGGGAGAAGCCCAGCGTGCGCTGATCGTTCGGAAAGGTCTCCAAGAGCGCCTCGAAGGCCCGAACCCGGTTCTTGTCCGTGAGCTCTTCGGCGGACGCCATCAAGCGAAGTGCCGATGCGCTTGCCTGGGGCTGCGCCAGGGCCCCCAATCGCCTGTGCCATTCGATGAGGGCCACCGCGAGCTTCGGGGCACGTGGGTTGTGTCCCCCTAGCTTGCCCTCCATCAGGTTGATCTCGGCGTCCGAGAGCTCCGGGCCCGTCACTTCCTTCGCCCGCAGGCAAGTCTCGGCCAGGATCAGCTGAGCTGCCTGGTGGCTGAGCAGAGCGCGGATGTCGGACTCGGCGCCCCCCGGGATGGGCCGGTAGTCCAACAGGATGCCGTCCCGCGTCCTGGGCTCGTGCCAACGGGCCAGGATCTCCACGGCCTCGGCGCGCAGCTCGTCCGCGGCGGTATCGGTGGTGACGAAGTCCGCGAGGCGGCTCGCCGCTTCGGCACCGGCAACCTCACGGTTCGCATGGAGCGCCCGGCGGATGGTCAGGACGTCCTGAGTCGGAGGAAGAAGCGGCAGGTGAGCCGCAAGCGCCCCCATCGCGCCTTCGATGCGCGCGTCGTAGATGGCGCGGGCCGCCTCGGCCCGCACCAGCGGGTCCTCGTCGCTAAGGAACTGAGCGACACGGGCGTCCCGCAGGCGACGGAGTACCACGACAGAGCTCAGCCTCGCCCCAGGAGTCATGTCCCCTTGCGCCTTCAGAACGATCTCAGCCGCTCCGAGCAACTCGAGGGCTCTGGTGGTTGCCGCTCGCATCCATGGATCCTGACCATCGTTCGACTTGAGGTACCCCACCAGGATCTCTTGCTGAGTGAATTCACCCACACGCAACGGAAGCTTGCCCACGGCTTCTGCTCTCGCGAGACGCACACGCGGGTCTTCGTCTTCCCCACTTCCGTATACGTCGAAACGAGCGGCCGACATTGCGGCGTGCCCCTCAAGGCGCCGTGTCTCCTCGGGGAGCGCGGCAAGCGTATCCGCCAGGATCCGCAGATTGAACGCACGGAGTTTGGGTCCAGACCACGGCCCAACATTGGCTGAGTTACGGACCTCGAGGAAGTCCACGAGCGACGAGGGCCGCCGGCGCGCCACCTGCGCCATACAGCCCAGCATGTGCACTCGAGCGCGCTCCGCCTTGACGGGCAACACCACCAACATTCTTCGCACCATGCTTGCGAACTCCTCTGGCGACGGAGCCTCGATCATTCTCTGAGCAAGGGCCAACTGTGCCTCCTGGCGCACGCGTCGATCACGGTGACTGAAGAGCTCCAGGAGGCGCTCCGTGGAGAGCGTGCCCATGGGCGTGCGCAGGAGTTCGCCCACCTCCTTCACCATCGCCGTTTCCGCTTCGCTGCGCTCGTCCGGGCTCACGCGATAGATACGACCTTTACCCGTCTTGTTCCAGCCCGTGACCCAGTCGCTCCAGTAGAGGTTGCCGTCGGGTCCAAACTCCACGTCGGTGGGCAACGCGTCCCAAACGAACTTGCGCGTGTTCACGAGTTTGAAGCCCGAGCGGTCCGGCTCGTTCTCCATGGCGTAAATGCCGCTGTAGCCAGGGTTGCCGCGGAAGTCGCAGATGAAGAAGGCGCCGTCGTAGTCCTCGCCGAAACCCGTGCCCGGGTACAGCGCGAGGCCCGAAGGACCGCTCGTGAAGTTCGCGATCGGGGGCAAGATGAACGCCGGCTGCTCCTTGAAGTGCGGCTTCCACATGCCCTCCTGGTTCCATGGTCCACGCCGGTGGGGCGACTCGACCCATTGGTACGCCTGGCGCCAACCGGTATCGCTGCCCTCGAGCAGCCAAGTCCAGCGGGCCTGATCGCCACCGTCCGAATTGTTGTCCAGGGTGAAGAGGTTGCCGAAGTCGTCGAAAACCAGTTCCTGCGGGTTGCGGAGCCCATCGCAGAAGAGCTCGAGGTTGGAGCCGTCGAGCTCGCAACGGAAGACGCCGCCGGTGCCGTAGCGCACGAGCTTCTTGCCCTCGGCCGTCTCTACGTTGAAGCCGCGGTCGCCGATGGAGAAGTAGAGCCTGCCGTCGAGCCCGATGACGAGCCCGTGCAGGTCGTGGCCCAGAAGAGCCACGCGCAGACCGTAGCCGTCCGAGTGCACGGCCCGGGACTCCGCGATGCCGTCGCCGTCTTCGTCAAGAAGACGCCACAGCTGGGGAATGCAAGTGAACCAAAGCTCAGTCCCGCCGTCCGGGAGCGGCCGCGCCAGGAGGCCAGCGGCGATGCCCGCGGCGGGTTCGTCGAACCCCTGGGCGAAGATGGTCGACTGGTCGGCCACGCCGTCGCCGTCGGTGTCCACGAGGCGCGTTACGCGCTCGGACTCCGTGGCGTACTCCTCCTCGAACACCTCCGGCGTCTCGTGCTTGCGGAACATCGCCACGCGGTCCTCGACCGTTCGGATGGCGAGGTCGTCCTCCAGCCAATCCATGTGCTGACGCATGTCCGTCACGCCCTTGCTGTGCCGGAACGTCTCCGCCACGAACATGCGCCCGAAGGCGTCGATGGTGAAGGCCACCGGGTGGGCCATCATCGGCTCCGCCGCGAACAGGCTCACGCCAAAGCCGTCGGGGATCGTGAACCGCGCCATCGCGTCGCGGGCTTCCTTTGCGATCGTCGCCTGCACCTTCTCCTGCGGCGGTGCGTCCCCGTGGGCTCCGTCAGGGGCGGCCCCGTCCTGGGGGACATCGCCTTCCTGAATGGGGGGGGGCTGAATGAGAAGCGTCGCGAGGAGAAAAAGTGCCTGCATAGCCGCACACAATACCCCCCATGCGCCCGCCCCGCACGGGGTCTCCTCTCACCGAAACTCAGCGATGAGCAGGTCCACCATGCGTCCGTAGGACGCGACCCCACCCTGCTGCCCTTGGGACTTCAGGTAGCGGTCGTTCACGGCCCTCGCGGCCCCGGAGGCCACGGCGACGCGCGCACCCTTCCAGAACGCGGAACGCCTCTCAAAGAGCCGCACGGTTTCCTCGGAGAGCTCCGCAGCCCGCTCCGCCTGGAGCTTTGGATCCGCCGCGGCGAGGGCCCGGTGCACATGGAGCAGCGCAAGGGCATAGGCGGACTGCCGCAGCCACGGATCCCCCGAACGCGACGCCACGCGCCAGGCCAGGTAGTTAGCCTCGTCCTCCCGGGCCCATCCCTGGAGGTGAGCAATCTCATGGCAGGCCACGAACCCTCGATCGATGCCGGTGAGCCCCGCGGCCACGTGACACTCTTGCGTCAATGGGCTGAAGATCCCGCTGATCCCCGACGCCGTGAGCGCCCGTGACAGGACCGGGGCCGCAAGCACAGGATCGCGCTGCCAGCCGAGCGCAGGCTCCGCCTCGATCGCCTTCCCCCACGCCCGGGCCGCCAAGGCGCCATAGCCCAACGGCGGCTCGCTTGCGCCCGCCAAGATCCCGTGGGTCTGGTCCAGGTCCCTCGCCAGCCGCCCGGCCGCTCGATCAAGCTCCTCGACCTGCACCTTGGACACCTCCAACTTCAGGGCCTGCGCCAGCGGCTGCCTGGCGTAAAGCAAGCCCCAGGAGACGAGGAACGCACCGTAGCCCACACCGACGACCACAAGGACACCGCGGACCATGGACAGGAACCCCCGGCGCCTCCACCGCACGCCCATCCACGTGGCCAGGGTGAGCACGCCGAACACGAGCAACAGCTCCGCAAGCGATAGACGGGACTGGGCGAGGTCCACAGGCCCCATCGCACGGTTCAGCGCCCGCGCGGGCGCCCCGATCGCGGCGGCCACCTTGGGATAGAGGCCCTGGGCGAAGTGGCGCTCGACTGCTCCCGGCATGCGATGGGCCATGGCCGCAAAGGCGCCCGAAAGCGCCAGCGGAGTGAGCGCGAGGCCCCAATTCCAAAACCAGCCGCGCGGCGCCCCTTCGGATTCCGAGGGGGGCGCCGCGCGGCTGATTTCATCTGGCTGGGAATCCATGACCCGCTGACTCTAACGGGAGCCAAGCGGATGTCAGGTTTCCGTCCCGATCACTTGAGCTGTTCCCAGTACTCCTCGGGCATGTCGTGGGCGATCTTCAGGGCACCGTTGGCGCCTCCGTAGATCGGCTCCTCGATGCGGATCACCTTGCCACTTCCGAGGGTCCGAACCATCTCAGCGGTGATCGCACGGTCGAGTCCTTTGATCTGGCTACCGCCACCGGCGAGGAGCACGCGCTCCTTCAGCTTCTCCTGGAACTCCGGGTCGAACGTGCCGATCAGCTTGCCGAGGCCGTCCACGATGGGCGGCACGATGCGCTGGCATGCGGTGCGCATTTGCTCGGTGATGTCGAACTCCGTCGGCTTACCGGCCACGGGGAACTGAACGATGATCGGCTCGGTCGTCTTGTCGACGGTGGAGAACCGCTCCTTCAGGTCCTTGAGCATCTGCTTCGTGAACTGGGCTTCGGGGAAGGCCTTGGTGATCTCCGCGCCGAGCTCCGCATCGACGAAGTCGCCGGCGGTCTCCATGGTGATCTGGTCGGACTCTTCCGGCATCGTGCCGTGCATCCGGCACAGGTCGACGGTACCAGCACCGATGTCGATCACGAGGACGTCCTCGAGCATGTCGAGTCCGTACGCCACCGAGAACGGCTCCGAGCACAGCATCACCGAGTCCACGGACTCGCGGGCTGCCTGGAGGATGGCGTCCTTGTTGTTGATCTGGGCCTGGGCCGGGACGCCGATCACGGCGTAGACGAGCTCGTCTTTCCGAGGGCGCGCCTGGCGCACGATCTCTTTCACGAGATCCATGGCCGCGCGGCGGGACTCAGCGTCCTCCGTACCATCCGCATTGAACTTGAGCACACCGTGCTCAAGGGGGCGGTGAAGGTTGAGCGAAAGGCGCTTCTCGCGGGCCTCGAGGCCAAACAGGACGTCCTTCTTCAGGAGCTTCCTGGCGACGGGGTCCTTCGGGTAGCCGACGAAAGACTCAATCGTCTCACGGATACCGTTGCTGGCGGAGACGGACGTACGCGAGGTCCCGAGGTCGATTCCGAGGTAGAGGACACCATGGTCCTTCTTGGGCTCGGCATCGTCAGTCGTGGAGTCGGGCATCGTGTCGGTCATGATGCAGGTGCTTGTTCGTTGGGTCAGGCCAGTGCGGCGGCCGGACAGTCGTGCGGGGCCCGGTGGTGGGCTCCGGGAAGAATGGTGTGTCGTGGGAGTGGAATCGCGAAGAGGATTCTCTCCGGTCCAGCCCAGCTCGCAAACACAAACAGGGCCAGGACATCATCAGCTCCCCCACCCGATTCGCTTCCACGGGCCCGGCGGGGACTCTGAACACTCGAGGATCCTATCGGGCGTCGGATGAAGCCGACGTGACCCTTTCCCGGAGCTTCAGGTTCTCGTCGAAGATTCTCGACATCAAGGCCTGTTTCTTTTTGACCTCTTTCCCCCGACCGCCGAGGCCTTGCACCTGACGGTAGATCGAGGCCACCCCGTCTTCCGTGGGGGCCGCCGTGGAAAGGCTTTCCTGGTCGCGCACTTCCAGAAGGCGCGCCATCTTCACGAGGCGCCGCTCGAGAAGCTGGATCTGGTGCCTCGCCTGGGAGTCCCGGAGGACCGCTGGCAGCGGCACCGATGGCTCCACGGGGGCTTGCTCGGGCTTCGGGGGGGGCACTGGCTGCAGGACCACGGACCGATGTCCGGCGTCCACGGGTCCAGGGGTCACCCCTCTCTCTGGGGCAGCCGGCGACTCATCGTAGGGCTGCGTGTTTCTGCCGCCGCGGCGGAGCTGTGCACGCTTGCGCGCCCGATGCCTGTCGAGCGAGGGGATCTCCACGCGGTGAACCACGTTGCTCCCAATCCTTGGTGATCTAAATTTCGCCATCGCGCCAGCCCCGGTTGTATCAGAAGAGCGTCTTAGGAATCCGTAATACACCGCTCCTGAACGCAAGAACTCCATGTCGGGAATTCCGTCCCGAGACACGCTTGTAGGCCCATTCTCGCGGAAATCCACAGAGGGGCTCTTTGCCCGAATCCACCGTATCCAGGGATTGGGGGCCCCCAGGGCCACCGCTCAGCGTCTGAGGACGTCGCTGAGGCTGATTTCAGGCCGCGGGAGCGCTTTCCAGTCCTCCCGGACGAAGGCGCGCAAGGAGCCCGGATAGACGATGCCATCCCTGACGACATCGTCACTCGCGAAGGGCCGCCAGCCACGATCCTGAGACTCCAAGACACCCAGGAGCTGCTCCATGTGCGGGTACCAGTGCCGGGACGAACGGGTGGACTCATCCACGGCGACGTACCCCACTCCGTGCTCCCGAAGATAGCCGTCCACCTCGTCGAGGGTCGCGAAACGCTGTTCGTAGTCGTAGCCGCTCCATCCCGCGTTGCCGAGGACCTTGCTGGCCCGCATGACCAGCCGCAGTGGCCGCCTGTCTTCCGCCAGAGCGACCCCCGCCACGAAGAGTCCCTCACCCACGGGGTCCGACGCGATCAGGAGTCGATCCGGCGATTGGTCCCCGCGCACGGCCACCCGCCGGGCGGCCTCCCCCCACCCGGACCAGTGCTTCGTCGCAAGGCGCCCATGGGTCACGAACATCGCCGCCGCCATCACCAGCACGCCGCCGGCCGGGGCCAGCTTCTGGGCGCGTCCGCCTGAACCGCCGCCCAACCCTTCGAAGAGCGTCGCTCCGACGACCCCCGCGCCGAGCGCTGCGAAGATCGTCCAGGCCGGGGCCAGCACCGCGAAGTGACGTTCCTCAATGCTGCTGGGCACGGTCAGATGCAGGATGAGGATGGCGGGCACCCACGCCGCGAGTGCCACCCAGCGCCCGTGCGAGGCCCCATTCCTAAGGCCCCAGAAGAGACCCACTGGCACGAGGAGGAGCCCTAACCAACCGGCGAGCCCTGGCAGCCAGCCAGGGAAGGCAAGCGCTGCGGAGACGAAGAACTCCCATGAAGGGGACCCGCCCCCCGTCCATGTGCCCTGACTCATGGACAGCGTGAAGTAGTACCAGGGCCCCACGATCAAGGCGACCATCACCGCCGCCCCCCAGAGGGCCGGCCGAAGGAGCAGGTCCAAGCGACGCAGGAAGAGGATCGACAGGGGCGGCACCAGGCCCAGCGCTAGGCCGCTGCCCTTGGTGAGCAACGTCGCCCCCGCGGCCCCAGCGAATGCGAAGACCCAGCGGGCCTTGCCAGTATCGAGAAATCTCCCGAACGCGAGCACCGCTCCCAAACCAAGGAGCGCGATCAGGCTCTCGGTCATCGCCGAGGCGCTGCACTCCTGAACGATCGGAACCGTGAGGAAAAGCCCTCCCGCCAGGACCCCCGCCGCGTCCCCGAGTGGCCGCCGAAGGACGGAGTAGATCACAAAGGCGATCAGCGCCTCGATCAGGGTCATGAAGGCCACCACCGAGGCCGTCGACGTCCCGATCACCAGCATCCATACGCCGAGCAAGCCATGGAACAACGGGGGCCATTGCCCGACGCCGACCTTCGGGTAGTGGACGTAGTAGTTCTCCGCAAACGCCCGCGGGTTCGACAGGTCCCCCGACGCGAGCCAGTCGCGCACCATGAGGGAGGTGACCAGGTGCGCGGGCTCATCCTCGAATCCGCCGAAGCCGCTCTCGAACGCGCCGGACGCCACGTGGAGCAGGGTCGCCAGGGCGAACAATCCAAGGAGCACGGCCACCTGGAATGCCGCGGTGGCCCTCGGCGCAGGTCCGGTGGCCCCGGGCCCATCGACGACAAGCCTCAGGGCGCCGCGGCCGTTCCCGGCGCTAGACGCGCCGCCATTGTTCGCTTCCTTGTGATTGGGGATCGCCATGGTGTCCGGCCGGGACAGACGGAATCAGTCGATCCGCCAAAGCGGCTCGAAGGACGACGGCTCCACCCCGAATGCGTCGTAGAGAACGGGGATCTCCACGAACATCAACGTCACGAACAGGACCGTGATGCCGATGGCGTAGGCAAAGAACCCCCGCTCGCGGTAGAGCTTCTCCGGGTTCTGGACGGGGCTATCCTCGCGCATGCCAAGGCTGACATACAGGGCGAAGAAGCCCGCGACGAACGGGACGCACAGGATCAGCTCCAGCTTGTAGCGCACCAGGAAGATGCCTGAGAACAGCGCGCAGGCGGTGACGTAGAACACCATGCTCGCCAGGAGCCGTGCTTCGTCGTAGACCTTGAAGGAACGGCGGTATCGGGCCGCCCTCTCGGGGTCGCCGATGGCGCGGTACTCCGCGAACCGCTTGGTCGCCATGAAGAAGGCCCCGACCATCCAGTACGCGAGCACGAGCGACTGTGGCGGCAACCGATCGGGCACGAGGGCGAACCACCCGAGGGCCAAGCGGATCGGGTTGTTGACCGACTCCGACAGGACGTCGACGTAGGCGATCTCCTTCGAGCGAACCGGAGGAATGTTGTACACACACCCCATGACCCAAAGACCCAGGGCGCTCAGGCCGAAGGGCGCGTTGAGGGCGAAGGATCCCGCGATCCCAACGAAGCCCAAGGCTCCCCAAAGCAGAATGGCCGCCTTGGCGTTCACCTCGCCGGAAGCCGCCGGCCGAAAGCGCTTGGTGGGGTGTTCCCGGTCCAGGGGCGCGTCGAGCAGCTCGTTCAGGACGTAGTTGCTAGACGCCACGATGCAGGTAGCGAAGAACGCCGCGACGAGCGTGCCCGCATGGGACACGTCGAACAGGGCGGGCCGGTAGAAGAACGCCAGTAGGACCCCAAGGGCCATGAACGCATTCTTGAACCAGTGGTCGATGCGCGCGATCTCCACGTAGGGGCGGAATCCCCGGCGCGGCGGGAGAGGCGGAACGAGCGCTCCCCCCGCAGCGACTGGCTGCGTGAGGTCAGTCAAGGCCGAGCACCCCCAGGATCCCAGGGAAGCTTGTGACCACTTCCGGTGACAGAGCGCTCTGCGCTCCGCGGCCAGCCTCCCCTGGAGCCTCCTCTTTGGCTGCCCCCAAGATCACGCACGGCATGCCAGCCGCGGCGGCGCCCGCGGCGTCCACGTCGACTCGATCGCCCACGTAAAGCACCTCGCCTGGCGCCGCGCCGAGATGGTGAGCCCCGACGAGGAAGCCAGCGACGTGGGGTTTGAATGCATTGACCTCGGGGTCCGTCGCCGCGAGCGCCACGTCGAAGAGATCCAGGACGCCGAGGGCCTTCAGCTTCTGCTCCGGGGGATAGTCCGAGAAGACCCCGAGCTTCAGCCCGGCGGCCTTGAGCGCGACGAGGGTCTCGCGCAGCTCCTTCCGGCCGTTCTTGGCGACCAGTGGCAGCGGCCGCGTGTGCATCCAGTCTTCGACGACCCCCCGAACGAACCCGGGGGTGCACCCAAGCACCCGTGCAGGCTCCGCGTATTGCACTTCGGCCAGGGACGGCGCGCTGTCCCCGAGGGCCCGAAGGTCCTCACGCATGCGCCGGAAGAGCCTGAGGGTCCGGAGGATCTTGATCCCGGAACGCGGCCCCCGCGCGACGCGCCCGAGGAGCGCGCTCAGCATGCGGACCCGCAGGGGCTTCGGGTCGTAGAGGGTGCCGTCCAGATCGAAGAGCACGGCCTTCAGGCTGTCTCTTATACACATCTCCGAGCCCACGAGACTAGGCATGATCTC
>CAJXRJ010000112.1 GCA_913058555.1 uncultured bacterium | reverse complement strand
GAGATCATGCCTAGTCTCGTGGGCTCGGAGATGTGTATAAGAGACAGCCATGATGGGGGCTGCCGGATTCGGGGCGGCTCGTCCCCGCCACCTCCCGCTGGAGAGTTTCGAACGCGCCATGGCGATACCAAACGCCCCCGCACCCCCGGAGTCCGCTGCACGGCCTACCCGCGAGTTTCACAAAGGCCCCAAGATCTGGATTGCCCAAGGGCTCACCGCAGCGTGGACAGCCAGCGGGCCCGTCAGGGTCGGGCTCCTGAGCTTCTGTGTGATCCTGCATCGTTTAAGACTACGCCCAAGCGTCTTTCCCATTCAGGACTAGTCATGTCTCTTCACAGACCGCGCTGTAGTCCTTGCAAACGTCTTCCCTGATCGGCGTGGAAGGCAGATCTAGAGTCCCCCCATGGGATCAATGCTCGGCCACGGTTCAGAGCGCCCGCAACACGAGGAAGCAGCCGATGCCGTAGGCCAATGAGAAGGCTATGGACGGGATCACCACGGGCGCCGGGATGCGAATGGGGGAGACCCAATCCTCCAGGCCTGCGGAGTCGGGGTCAGGGTCCTCTCCACGGCGCAGCAAGGAGATGCCAGCGCATGAATAGGCCGCGTAGTAGCAGATGAAGGCCCAGGCCCAGAAGGCACGGCCTCCGCTCAGCCAGTTCCCGCGCACGGCGATGATCGTGACCACGAGCCAAGCAAGCTCCACTGCGGACGACAGGTGCATGACAGGGTGGATACGCCCTTGGCGGGCCAGAAGGAGCCCGCCCTCCACGGCTTGCATCAGAGCGATCGCGCAGGCGACCGCGAAGTAATCTGATTCCGACATGGTTGCGCCGATTGTACGACGGAGACCTTCGAATCGCCGCCACCGCAGCCGACCCCAGCGAGCGCCGCCTCATCCCCGCAGCCGTGTACTCAGTGAAAAGTGACGGCGACGGCGTCTGTGAAGTTGGACGTAGCCGTGGGATTTGCGTCCCGGAACCAGGCCTGGAAGAGCCAGGTTTCGCCCGCCTGGATGGCCGTCGGAGGGTTCAGGGGGATCGCGGTCGTATCGACTTGGAACTCGAGTTGACCGATGGCGCCGCTCGACGCGATGGAGCCGTTGAAGCGGCCGAGCTGGCCGCCGATGCAGAGGACGCCATCCGATCCCGGCGGAGTCACCGAGTTCGTGGAATCGCCCACGAAGAAGATGCCGAACTGCTGCACAGGGAGCGACGTGGCCACGAGCCGCAGCGGGGCGCCGCCGGCGAGGCCGCTGCCTGTCGCGATGAGGTGCGCGCTCTGGCCCGTGGAGTTGGGGACGGCTGGCCCGCAGCTCTCTGTGCCCAGGCCGAGTTCACCGAGCAGAAGGCCCGAGCGGCCATCGGCGAGATTGGCAAGGTGAAGGAAGAACGCGCCGTTGTCAGAAATCGGGCGGATGTTGATGCTTGTGAACTCGATGAGTGATTGGACCGTTGTTCCCAGCACGGCCATTCCATCCATGAGCACGGGCGTATCCCCGACGAAGACGACGCGGTCCCTGTCGCTGCTCTGTGCGGTCGCCGAAATGAGTACCGAGTACATCGGGCGGTCGTTCTTCGTCATCCCGAAGACTGTGGTGTCCAGCTGGCGCACCACCGAGGTTCCGTTGATCGGAACAGTGTCACCCACACGCACGATCGCTTGGCCGTCGACGGCGATCGCCCTATCGGCGCTGCTGATACTGTTGATCCGCCCAAGTGCGGCGACCGCTCCGCCCTCGCTGATGTCGAAGCGAGCTTGTTCTCCGAGGAACGGGCTGAAATTCCACGGTGCGCCGCCAAAGGGGGACGGGTCCCCGGTGGCCACAACGACGTCAGCGCGTGTCCTTGCCACGGTTCGAACCACACCGGTTGCGGTCTCCTCCACGGCATAGACGAGCCCGGAGCCACTCCCTCGGTTCCAAACGCCCAATACGGACTGCACCGTTGCACCGTCGGCATAGACGAAACCCGCATCGATTCGAAGGGTCGGCACCGGGTTCGATTGACTCAGGTCCAGATCGACCAGCACGGTCGGTGCCCCGAAGTCATAGGAGTCGAGGGTCACGATGGCGCTGAGCCTGCCATCGCTGCCATAGTCCATGCGGTCGATGCGGCGAATGAACCGCGTTCCGATCAGGTCACCGTCCTGCAGCACGATCTCGCCGTCCACGAAAACAGCTGCGAGGAAGTCGGGCCCGGTGCCGCGGACGCCTCCGATGAACGCCACGCTGCCGGCATCGTTGATCTGAATGTCATCGAAGCGGTTGCCCAAGGTCTGCCCCGTTGCGGCCAGAATGTCCGCGCTTCGAAACACGACCTGCCCGTTTACCATAAGGACAACCTGGCGCGCCGAATGGCTGTTGTCCGTGCGGACGCATGCCGCCCAGTCCCCCGTGCCGCCCACGGAGTATTTGAGCGGTTGAAGGATCCGGTCGCCGAGGGGCAGGAGCTGCCCCCTCTCTGCCACAAGGGTGGTCTGGGCGAGGCCCGCGGGAATGAACGCGGCGAGACACGCGGCGAAGAAGGCGACTCTCATGGGAATCGGGATGCGGAGCTGCGAGGGGGGCTGTGCCTAACCCCAGATCGTGCCCCGGTCACCCCGAATTCGCCACAAGCAGTGCTCGTGGAGTCTCCATCGAAGATGAAGGCGACGGCGTCCGTGGAGGCAGGCGGGAGCCGCCGGGGGCGCCGCACTGGCCCCAGCTCAGGGTCTGGGTCGGGCCCCGGCATGTGGGCGCAGGGAGGGGCACGCCGGGAGCTTGGGGCCATTGACCTCCCCTTGGGTGTCGCTTCTACTCAAGCCATGAAGAACCACCTCCTCGCAGTGCTCGCCACGCTGGTGCTTCCAAGCCTCGCACCCGCCCAGTCGCTCACGTACTTTCACACCACGCTCGGCAACGACCCAGCGTCCCACCTGCGCTCCCCGGCCTGGCAGCCGTTGTTCGCTGACTGGCTTCGAGCCCGAACGAACCAGATCGTGATCCACTACGACGTGACGATCACGAACACCTCCACTTTCGGCACCACCTTCTACAGCATCACTGGATTCGGAGCCGCGCCGTACATCCACGGGGGGCGCAACGCAGCCGACGAGCCCTGTTGGGGCTTGGATGAGGGCCCGCCCGACTTTGTCTTCCAAGTTGACCTTGGGACTGGACCCACATTGTTGCCCGGGGAGACCAGGCGCTTCACCGGGACTGGCATCGCCTCCGGCGTCGTGTGGTCGGGGGCACCTTCGGCTGGGGGAGGCTGCGTGGAAGACGGACTCCACTCCACCCAAGCGACGGATCTGGCGATGGGCCCCCGTGTGGGCACGCCCGTGCTTCAGTGGCAAGTCGGCGCAACGCCCGGGCTCTTCGACTGCGTGGACCACGGCAGCACAGTCGCCTCCAACCTCTTCATTGTTCGCGCGGAGTATTCGCTGCCCCCGACCGGATGGATCACCTGTACGCCGCTGCAGCCAAACAGCACCGGCAGCACAGGTGAACTCCACGCTTTCGGACAGGCCCTCGCTGCGGCAGGCGAGACACTTCTTGTTCTTGAAGCCTCCGCCGTGCCTTCGGGAGAGTTTGGCTTCTTCCTCCTCAGTCGATCAGGCGCACCGGCGTTGCCCTTGGCTGGTGGCGGCACCCTGTGTCTCGGTGGCCACCTCGTTCGCTGGCTCGATTCGCTGACGCAGATCGACGCGAGCGGATCGCTTGTACAGCGCCTTGACCCTTCCGCCCTCCCTGCGGCGATCGGTGTCCCCATGCCGGGAACGACGATGTTTGCCCAGTTCTGGCACCGTGATCTGATCGCCGGAATGCCCACGTCCAACACGACGTCGGCGGCCGCGATCACCTTCCAGTGATGTGAGCGGCCCAATCTGAGCGGCCTAGGGCGCCGACTGCGCCCGCGCCTTCATCCGGCGCCGGGCCAACAATCGGGTTGGGCCGCCATAGAACCCCGTGTCCCAATAGCTTCCGCGTCGCCGTTCGAACTTCACTCGGACAACCTCGCGCTCTGTGGCGGCCCCGGCCACGGGGAGTTCCAGCTCGAAACTGCCTTCCTCCGCGTAGGTCACCCCGAAGGCGAGTTCGAGCTTGGTCCACTTGGACTGCAATCGTTCTCCCATAGGCGTTGGGGTCGAATGCAACGGAGGCCAGACATCGAGTTGGCGCTGAAACTCGACCACACCGGATTCACTCTCGGCTCCATCGAACCGGACCTTCACCGAGCTCGGCTCGATACTGAGGTGCCCGTGGTAGTACACGTTGATGACCAAATCCCAGTCCTTCGGCTCCGCGAAGGCACCGAACAGCGGTAGGAAAGGAACGATGAGACCACCTGCATGGAGTCCCGTCTCGCGGCGGTCGGCACGCAGCATGATGGTGCCGCCGCAGACCTCCACGAACGCTTCCCCTGCCGCTTGGCCCGTCAGGCGGAACGCGATGGCCGCCGGGCTCAGGGCACCCATAGGCACGAGCTCATGGGGGTGGTCCGTCGCCACGGATGTCGGGGTGAACTGCTCGATGCCCACGATGCGGGCGAAGCAGCCAGAGAGCACACTCGACCCGAGGAGCGCGCTCGCCGCGAATAGGGTCCGTCGTAGTGGTCGAGGGTTCATGCCTACGGAAGAGTATCTGAGAGACGGCCGAAAGGTCGACATCACCGTACGAGCCGAGTCACTTTCAACGCCTCGGTCTACTGAGCGGGAGAGGTTGATGGAAGGCCACCTGGGCCAACGCCGGGGGTCCCGATCGGGTGCCGTAGCGGTCCAGACCAGATCCTGAACAGCAGGGCCAGCGGGAGTGCCTCATTCAACATCGACTGGACATCCATGCCTGCCTAAGGCACGCCGACGGCCGCCGCTGGTGAAAGCTGGCACTTCCAGTTCTGGCACCGCGACGTCGTCGGCGGGAGCGCCACATCCAACTTCACCGCCGCCCTGGCCGTCCACACCGAGCTGTAGAGGTAAGGCGCCCTGTGGATACCGTGTATCGTGTGCGAAGGACCGGCGGATGAGATCCGCCGGTCCTTGCAGGCGCCGGCAAGCCCGTTGTGGCGTTCTGAGTCCCCCAAGCACCCCGCGAATTATGAAAGCCCATCGTCTCACGGTCCTTGCTGCGGCCGCAGCCATCGCTGCGGTTCCCATGCTCGTCTCATTCATGCGGCCCACCTCAGTCGCTGGCCCCGGGACCTTCGTCTCCGGAGTGAGGGTGGAGTACAGGACCTTTGGCAGTCTCGCACAGAATCAGTTCTCGAGCAGGTGCACCGCGTTCCTGACGAATCGAGGCGCCAGCGGGGACGTTGTCGTTCATCGCGCCATCGTGTTCGGTGCTGGCGGCCGCACAGACGTCCAGGCCGTCGAGGTGTTCCAGCCACCGATCGTGATCCCTCCCCTCGGCGAGCATCGGATCGAAGTCAGTGGGAACCTCAACGGCCTTGTGTTGCAGACGGGTCCCAATCAGAACGGCGCGAGAACGCTCGCCCTGGAGTGGGAGGGGAGCGCGGGGAATCTGGTCCTGCGGGCGAGGCACATGGACAAGCTCACGAACGACTATGACCGGACCGCCTATGTCGAGCAGGGCTTCTTGATCGAGTAGGCGGGATTCCCAGCAGTCAGCTAGGTCCACGGGAACCTGGACGCGAGCGCTGACGACGCGCAGCACGTCGCCTCCGGGCTCCCGTCCCATGCCATCGCCCCTGGCATGACGACCCAGTTTCACACCTGGTTCCAGGGCCCGGTCAGTGCCGGTCACCTCTTCCCCGGCTCTACCAGCCGGGCCGGGCAGCGGACCGCCCTGGAGGTCCGAGGGTGTGCCTTGCTGCGCTCGCGTGCTGAGGGCGCCCCGCGGGCCGTAGCCTTGCGAATCAGGGCGTGAACACGATGCGCCGCGAATTGGTCAGATTGCTCGTGGCGCCCTGGGGAGTGATGTCTCTGTGCCATGCTTGGAAGTACCAAGCCTGTCCAGCTACGGCGGGCACCTGGCCGGGGCCCACTTCGAGGGCGGCCGGGTCGAGGTCGAGCGAGAATGTGCCGGCGAGGCCGCTGTCCTTGATCTGGCTCGGCGCGTCATAGCGCCCGATCGAGCCGCCGAGGCAGATGGCCCCTTCGGAGCCTGGGATCGCCATCGGAGACTGCGAGGTCTGGGATCCAATGAAGAAACCGAACATGTTGGCCGGGAGCTGGACCGCGGTGAGGCGCAGGTCCGTGGACGACACGGAGTCTGATCCATATCCGACGACTTCGCCGCTTCGTCCAGTGGAGTTCAGGTTGCCCGTCATGCATCCAGGATCGGCTTCACCCGCCTGGGCCACGGTCGTGTTCTCGCACAGGACGACCTGCTTTGAGAAGTCGCTGATCACGACCACATCAAGGTCTCCATCGCTATCGAGGTCAATGGCGCTGGGGACCTCCGCCGCTGCATTGATGGAGGTCGAGCTTGCGGCTACGACCTGGGGCATCTGGAACGAGCCACCAGGCTGTGCCAGGAAGACCACGGTGGAGGCCGAATCGACGACGGTGTTCCCCGCGCCGATGATGTCCTTCAGTCCGTCGCCGTTGAGGTCGGCGGCGGAGAACCGCCGGAAGCCCGTGACCAAGGGGTCGGGGAAGGCCGCAAGCGGGTTCATTCCGAATGGGTACTCGGACTCTCCCCATGCGGCGCCGAAGGTGGAGCTGCGGGTCACCAGGTCGTTGTCCCCGTCCTGGTCCACGTCGAGGGCGAACGGCGCGACGATGGCGAAGGAGCCGCCATTGAATTGCTGCGGTGCACCGAAAGCGCCTCCGGGCTGCCCGAGGGCTATGAAGGTTCCCTGCAAGGAGGAGAGGGTCAGGTCGTCGACCCCATCGTTGTTGAAGTCGGCAAGGGCAATGTTGGAAGTGGGGGCGATCGACACGAGGGTGGTTTCCGTGAACAGCGCGCCCGCTGAGACAAAAGACATCTCCACGACGTTCGTGCCTGCCATCAGATCCTGGTTGGCGACGATCTCGTCGGAACCGTCGGCGTCCCGGTCCACGACCCTGAACTCGCCGTAGCGGCCGCCTGGGACGGAGCCCACGACCACCTCGGGGCTGAATCCTCCAGCGCCAAGGCCAAACCTGACGACGGCCCTTCCTTCGGTGAAGCTCCTCTGGGCCAGGAGCAAGTCATCGATGCCATCGCCGTCGAAGTCCCCGACCCCAGAAAGGGCACCTGGGATCCGGTCGGGAAGTAGGGGCCGCGAGTGGCTGAATCGCAATGCTCCGTAGTTCTCCAGCCAAAAGATGCGCTGGATCGGATTCCCCAGGGAGCTGGAGACCGTGCTTGAGACGGCAATGTCGAGATCACCGTCCTGGTCCACGTCGAGGAAGAACGGAGCAGCCAGCGAAAGGGGTGCAGGGAAGACCTCGAAAGCGTCTTCGACGCGGAACCACGTGCCCGCCGTTCCACCTTCGTGGGTGTAGAGCCGCGCCCTCTTGGATGGGCTCCCAGGGAGCCAAATGTCCGACTGTCCGTCGCCGTTCGCGTCCAGAAACCTCGTGCCATCGAGGAGCGCATTGGGACCATTCAGAAGGCGCGTCGGTGCCCCGAAGAGAAAGGAGCCTTGGTTCAGCTGGAACACGATGTCCCCAGGTGCGCTGGGGTCTGCGCCGGGCGAGTAGATCGGATCGGCAAGTCCATCACCATCGAGGTCATGAAGCCGAAGGTCACCCTGCCCGGCGATACCGGGGATGGGGACGCCGAACGGCACCCCAAAAAGCAAGCCGCCGAGGTTTTCCATGGCGATGAGCTGATCCTGGGCAAGGGGGCCACCTGCCGGGACCTCCAGCATCAAGTCGATGTCCCCGTCCCCGTCGAGATCTCCCGTCGCGAGGCTTTCGTATCCGGCGATCTGGGCTGGCAGGAACGGCCGTGCGAAAACAAAGAACCAGCTGTTCTCACCGAGGATCACGCGCCATTGGCTGACCGCCGTGTCAAAGAAGATCACGTCGTCTCGCCCGTCTACGTTGAGGTCAGCGATCGTGACCTTCGAAGCGCCTTGGGGGACGAGGGGCCAGGTCGTGAAGGAAACGCCGGCGTTGCGATAGCCGCGAACCTGCCCGTTCGTTTCGCGAGCGACTAGGTCGCAATCGCCGTCTCCGTCCAGGTCTGCAACGGTGAGTGCGTCGACCGTGCCGGGGTTGGCCTCGACGGTCACCACTTCCCATGGGCTGCCTGGGCGCCTAAGAATTGTCACGAGGGACTGGCTCGATCCATCGTCGAGCATGGCAGCAAAATCCAAGCTCCCATCGCCATCAAAATCTCCTGCGACCGGGAGCGTGGGCTTACCTTCGGGCAGGTCCTCCCGCACGGGGAACGCGAAGCCCCCCGTCGACCGCCCCTCGGAGATATGGAAGCCCTGGAGCTCATTTTCGATCAGGAGCATGTCGGACTCACCGTTACCTGTGAAGTCCCCGGCCGCCACATCCACGATGAGAGAGCGCGTCCTGGCGAGGCTGACCTCGGGCTCGAAGAGGGACTGGCCCATGGCCGGGACCGTCGCTAAGAGAAGCGCGGTCGAAGCGATGGAGAATGGGCGCGTGGAGCGGAGAGGCTTTGGATTCATGACGGCGGGGTGGTGCTGGGGGACCACCCAGGTGGGAAGTACGGGGGACTGTGCCCTAGGTGTCACCGTCAGCAGAATCCGGTTCGAACTCGCCCGCGTTTCTTTTGGGGACTCCGCAGGAGTCCAGGCACCGCGGCTCCGGGGGAAGACGCACCTTCCGGGTGGGACGGCCGGGACGGACGCGAAGTTCCGAGGTACCGCGCCATTTGCGATGGGGCTGATCGCCAGCGCCATCGCGCTGGCAGCTACGGAACAGCAGCGGGTACCCCGCTACTTCGAAGTGGGGGCCGCTTGCGGTCTTGCCCGCCACCTACCGGCAGTCCAGCCAGGCACTGGCCCGAAGCCGCCTCCCCCTGGCTTTTTGTATTCGGGGATGTTGTCGGGCAGGATCGGGGTCAAGAACATGACTTCTTTGCCCCGCGCGACGAGGCCGATCACCGTGGACTCCGAGATCGTTGGCGCGTTCGTCAGAAGCCGTGGCCGGATCATCGGGCACCAGGTCGAGCTCGTCTGATCGGAAGGGGCCTCCACTCCATCGATGTAGAGCGTTTCGTCCAAGGCGATCTTGTAGATGTAGCCCGAGGCGTATCCGCCACACTCTTCCGTCAGGTCGGTCGAGATCTGAATCGTGCCCTTGCTCTTCTCAGCCTTCGCGAACTGTACGACGTCTGCGAGACCAAACTTCCCCAGCTTGCTCAGGGAGTTCTTCATGGCCACAAGATCGGGCAGCGTCCAGCTGGGCGGAGTGCCGGCGCCCCACAGCTTTGGATTGCAATGGGCCGCAAGGCTCCTTGCATCATCCAGGCTAACGCACACCCAAGCATGGAAGCCTCCGGTCTCTCCACAGTCCTTGCAAGCACGGCTTCGCAGGGAGCCCGGTTGCGTGGTTACACCTCGATAGAAGACAAACGTCATGGTTCAGCAGGTTGCAGGGGTAGTAGGCAGTCATGCGCCCGAATGGCGCGATCTCAATTGCGTCTCAGCATATATCTGAACGCCGAATTCGAGTCTGGCTCGCCGATCAAAAACAGAGGGCCTACGCGGGCGACGCCGAAGTCCTCGCGTGCCGGCGGGGAAGTGATGGCGTCCGGCTCGGTTGCACTGCAAACGGCCGCGCTTCTTGCTGACGGTAAAGGGTCTGTGGCGCCGGCGGTGGTGACAAGGGATTCGACCGCCGAGAAGGTCTTTCGGGGGGCTGGGGCAGAGTCCATCGTGCGTGGGCCGTGGCCACCGCCTGCGGCCGACCGTCATGCTGGTTCGGTAAGGCCGGCGGCCCCACGAATGGCGCGCGTCAGTCCCTCGGGATCTGCGGTACCGACACCGATCCACTTCCCGCTGTCACGTTCCAGCCATACCGCGTCCAGCCCGTGGGCGCGCCAAAGCCACCCGCTGGGGGTCCAGCGGATGCCCCAGCCCCAGTACCAGGGGCTGCGGCGCGGCTCAACGTGCCGAATCCGGTGGAGTGCCACGCGCTTGCTGAACGGGCCGATCCCGAAGCGCCACGTCACTTCCTTCTGGGTGACTCGCACCGTGAGCACCCCGAAGCTGGCGATGACCGATGCGCCGAGGGCCAAGCCGGCGGCGACGACCGCCACGGGCGGCTCATCCGGCCCTTCGAAGATGCAAGCTCCCACTGCAGCCATGAGCAGGAGCCCAGCGAGGGCGAACGCCCACCACGCGATTGATTCTGATTTGTAGTTCGCCATACCTAGCCTCAGGCGGTTCCGCCCGCCGGATTCTAGGCCGTCGCGTCGGGTCGAGGATCAACACGTGAGTGCCCGTGCGATCGTCGTGGCGTCTCTATGGGGATCGTTCGGTCAGACGGGCGGGAGTCTCTGTCGCGAAAAGGCGCCAATGCCGTCCTTCCGGCTCTAGGGGGGGCTGCCGGTCGGAAGCTCGACATTGACGCTATCTACTTTCGCCGTGACGGATCGGGGATCAGGTAGGGAGCGAGCAGCCCCTGCAGCCGTGCCACGACATCGGGTCGTTCGCTCCAGAGGTTCGCGGTTTCCCCTCGATCCGTGCGGAGGTGGTAAAGCTGCCCGCTCGGGCCCCCGTTGTTCGGATCGATGCGGCGCGGCATCGAGAAGCCGCCGGAGCCCAGGTGCGTGATCAATTTCCAAGGGCCGGAACGCAATACGGAAGCGTCGGCCTTCAGGACCGTTACCTCGCGCCCGCTTACGGCGCTCGCGCCGAGCAGAATTGGGAAGAAGCTGTGCCCATCCTCAGCGACACCTACCGGCAGCTCGGCGCGGGCCGCATCCGCGCAAGTCGGAAGCACGTCGGTGAAGCAAATCGTCTGGGCGCTCGTGGCGCCCGCCTCAATACGCGCCGGCCAGTGGGCGACGAAGGGCATGCGATGGCCGCCCTCCCACGCGTCGCTCTTCATGCCCCTGTACGGTCCCGTGGCGCTATGGCCGAAGCGCTCAACGTCATCTGGATACCAGACGGGGCCGTTGTCGGACGTGAAGATCACGAGGGTGTCGCGCGTTTCGCCCGTGCGCTCGAGCGCGGCGAGGATCTCGCCGACCGTTGCGTCAACGTCGGCGACGAAGTCGCCGTAGAGGCCGGCTCCACTCGTTCCGGCGAACGCATTCTCCGGCAACCACGGGGTGTGCGGGCCCGCGAGTGCGACGTAGAGGAAGAACGGATCCTCGGAAGGAGCGAGCTCTTCGATGTAACCCGCAGCTCTCTGGCCGAAGCGGGGCAGCACCTCAGCGTGCTCGAAGCCCGGAGCGATGGCGCCCTCGCGCCAGAACGCGCCCTGGATGTTCGTCCAGCCGGCGGTCTGGCTCGCCCCGATGCGTTCTGTCGGCGGCGCAAGGGGGGTGCGGCCATCGATGTAGTAGTAGGGGGGGATGTCCAGGGACGCGTGGATGCCGAAGAAGTGGTCGAAGCCGCGGTCCACGGGGCCTCCGTGGAGCTCGCGCCCATCGGTTTCCGAGCCGCCCTCGAAGCCGAGGTGCCACTTGCCAACCATCGCCGTCGCGTAGCCTTGCTCCCGGAGAAAAGAAGCGACCGTCACGCGCTCCGCCTCGATCACAGGGCCCGCGCCGGGGCGAAAATTGCGCGGCCGACAGGGGTAGCGCCCGGTCATGAGCCCGTAGCGAGACGGCACGCACCATGAGCCCGGGGCGTGCGCGTCGGTAAAGCGCATGCCGCCGCGTGCGAGGGAGTCGATGTGCGGCGTCGGGATCTTCGCGTCCGGGTTGAAGCAGCGCGCGTCGCCGTACCCCATGTCGTCCGCGAGAATGAAGACGATGTTGGGCGGAGACTCGCGCGGCGTCCGGGGCCCCGTCGACGCGCAACCGGTCGCGGGAACGAGTCCGAGCACGAGCCCCAGCAAGAGCAGGAGCAGGGGGGGCGCGGGTCGGGCTCTCATCGTTGGTGGTCGTTGTTCATGGCCCCTGAGTCTAAACGTAGATCGCCACGAGGCTGGAGCGGACACAAAGTCAGGCCCACGAATGGGGTCGACCTGGCACAGGATCTGATCATGATCCAGCGTGTCCACGCTCCCTCTTGGGCCATCCCGATGGGGACGTTGGGGCCCGCTCTGCGCGGCAAGCCAGGGCTGCCATGGACGGGACGTCGGCGTGGCCTGGCTGACCTTTGGACCTCCGCAGGATGGCCTCCGTAACTAGGAGCTCCAGCACTCGCCCGCTCGTCCCTCGGGGCACCCAGAGTGTCCATGCCCTCTGGGGAGATCAAGGACGCCGAGGCCCGCGGATCCTGCAGCGGGGAGACACCTGGCAGTGCCACGTGGGATCTGACCAAGCCACCGGCGATGCAGCCCAGCGAATGCGGCCCGTGATTTCAGCAGGCCCGGTCGTCGCGGGCGCGGGGCCCAGGCGGTTGTTCTCAGCGAGCTGATTGGGAGGACGGAAATGTCTGTCAGGCGGAAGGGCCGATCTTCGGCGATCTTCGGTTCGGTGTGTTCCGCCCATCGCGTCCCACGGGTCCTTCCGGGCGGTTTTCGTGCGCAACGGTCGATTCGAGGAGGGTTTTGTGACCGCTTTCGTGGATTTCTATTTCGTGCCTTGGGGCGTCGGGAATCGGTCCGTTCGGGGGGCTCAGCGCCACTTCCTAGCGGCCCCGAAACGAACTCAATCGAACCCAAACCCGAACCCGAAATCAGACATGTTCACCACCATTCAACGCACCGGCATGAAGCTCGTTGCTCCACTCGTTCTGACCCTCACCTCCAGCCTCGCCTTCGCCCAGATTGGGCTCCCGACGGCGCAGCAACCCGGACAATCCGACTGCGGGCCGACCGCGCTCGGCTCGGTGACGCGTTGGCTCCAGCAGAACGGCCTGCCCGAGCTGAAGACTCGCGGCGGCGAAAGCACAGTGGCCAAGTTCCGCGACCAGCTCAAGCAAGATGCCAAGGCCGACAAGAAGGGCGCCTGGGACTACAAGCTCGCGCAAGCCTTCAACAAGATCGTCGCCGGGTCGCCGTACAGCGGGACGCTTTGCGCGCAGCTCGCGACTGGAGCGGCACTCAAGGACTTCCAGTCGATGGCGGGCTGGCTCGCGGAGGGCTGCCAGCAAGTGGTTCTTTTGCAGCACGCCAACGGCGCGCTCAACCATTTCGTCGGCCTCAACAACCTGGTGGGTGCGGGGGACAACCGCACGTTGCAGTACATGGACCCGGCGACGGGGACCATGCGTCAGATGGCTCTGACGAAGAACAACGGCCGGTTGGAGTTCGTGCGTAACGGAAACGCTGGATGGATCGGCGGAATCATCGTCATCTGCCCGAAGAACAAGACGAAGAGCACCAAGATTGAAGCGCAGAACGGCACGTTCTTCCTTCGGTACGAACCGTTCTTCCCTCCGACGCGCAAGTGCAAGGACCTGCACATCAAGGTGCGCGATGCCGACCAGGCAAAGTACGGAGTCACCGGACTCCCAGCTGGCTGGAAATGGAAGGTGCACACCGTCAACGGTCAGAACTACTTGAGCATGTACCAAGATGGCTCGCCGAATTGCCTCGTGAGCGGTCAGGACATCGACGTCACCTACAACGGGTTCTGTGTCTTCGTCCGGAAGAACAAGTCCATCAACCAGACGACGACCGGCGTCCTGGACCCTGGGAATGGCGCCCTCCCGGCGGAATGGGGCTGGACGAACGGCTTTGCCTCGTGGACCCACCCTACCGCTCCCGAGAACTTGCGCTGTTCGATTGGATCGGCCGGACCCGGTGGATTCGACATGGTGCTCGATTGGGACGATCACCAGGATCTCGACGTCATCGGCTACGACATCTATGACATGCGGACCGGACAGGTCGTCCTCCAGACGCAGCAATCGAACGCGGTCATCCAGCAGCTCGAGGCCGACACGCTCCACCAGTTCGTGGTCCACGCTATCGACGTCGACGGCCTCGTCAGCGATCCCTCAGAGCCGGCGATGA
>CAJXRJ010000111.1 GCA_913058555.1 uncultured bacterium | reverse complement strand
TATCGTCGGCAGCGTCAGATGTGTATAAGAGACAGAGGCTCGAGAGGAGCCCGATGACGGGGCGCTCCGGGTTCTCCAGCTTGTCGATGAGCTGGGAGACTTCGTACTCGAGGGAGCTCTCCCGGCCCGGCTCCAGGATCTCGATGACCTCGTCTTCACCGACGGAGTTGGAGCCGACGAGGCCGATGTAAAACTTGTCGCCCTCGAGGGACACGCGTTGGCCGCGGATCCCGTCGCGGACGGCTTGTTCTTCTTCTTCGGAGAACGGGACCGGGTCGATGACCTGGAGCGAGACCTTGCCTTTGGAGGCGGCCTCGTACTGCTCGAGCATCTCGCGCACGCGGTCGGCATAGGCGATGATCGCGAGGGAGTTCTCCTCGGCCACCGTCTTCGCGAAGTAGTACCGCAGGCTGATGTCCTCCGACAGGCCCGACAGGATGTTCCGCGTGCCGTCGGAGAGCGTGTAGAGCTTCTGCTCGGTCAGGTCCGCGCGCAGCCCACGCATGAGCGGCCTTGCGGTCAGGTTGACGCTGAGGAACAGGATGACGGCGAAGGCCGTTCCGATGAGGGGTAGGCTTTTGGCGTTCATCTGAGTTAGTCCGCTTTCTTGAGGTCGACGACCGTGGTGTTGATGAACAGGAAGAGGGCGATGACCGAAAGGAAGTAGATCGCGTCCCTGGCTTCCACGACGCCACGGGTGATGGCGGAGAAGTGATCGAGGAATGAGAGGTCGCGGATCGCTGCGACGAACCAGGTGGGGAGCACGTCGGGGATCGAGTCCGTGACCGCTGGGAACCCGGCGAGAATGAACAGGAGCGAAACCGTGAACGTGATCACGAAGGCGCTGACTTGGTTCTTAGTGAAGGATGAAAGGGCCGCGCCCACGGCGAGGAAGGCCCCGGCCATCAGGAAGCTGCCGACGTAGCCGGCGAGGATCACCCCGTTGTCGGGGTCCCCGAGGTAGTTGACCGTCCACCAGTTCGTGGCCGTGAGCGCCAGGGCCACACCCGTGAAGGTCCACGCGGCGAGGAACTTGCCGATGACCGCCTGCAGCGCCGTGATGGGCATGGTCATCAAGAACTCGATTGTGCCCGAGCGGCGTTCCTCCGCCCAAAGGCGCATGGAGAGCGCGGGGATCAGCGCCAGGTAGAGCCAGGGGTGCCACTGAAAGAACAGTCTCAGGTCGGCCTGGTTCGAATCGTAGAACTCCCCGACCTGCCACGTGAAGACGCCCGAGAGGATCAGGAAGATGATGAGGAATACGTACGCAACTGGCGTTGCGAAGTAGCCGCGAAGCTCGCGCCGGAAGATGGTGAAGATGCCGTGCATGTCAGGCTGCTCCTCCCGTGGTCGTGTTGGTGGTGAGGTTGCCATTCCGTTCGGTGGAGTCCGCGGGGCCCGTCGTGACGGCCCGGAAGACGTCGTCCATTCGGCCGCGATCGACGCTGATGCTCTTCAGGGTCCAGGGCGATGCCTGGGCCTTGTCCTGGACCGCGTCCAGGAGCGGCGCGCCCTCGCCGGAGGGAATCAGGATGAACCTCGCGCTTTGGATCCCCGTCTCGACGCTCTCGATCGACGCGACCCCCGCGAGGCTTCCGAGGCTCTCCCGGGCAGACGCGAGCTCCCCGGGGTCGACCTCCACTTCGATCGCCCCCGCGTAGCGCGATTTCGCCCGTAGCTCAGCGGGGGTCCCGTCGAACCGAATCTGACCTTCCGAGACGATCATTGCGCGGGTGCACACCGCCTCCACTTCTTCGAGGATGTGGGTCGAGAGGATGATGACCTTGCCCTCCGCCATGGACCGGATCAGGTCGCGTACCTGTTGTTTCTGATTGGGGTCGAGGCCGTCGGTGGGCTCGTCCAGGATGAGCACGTCTGGATCGTGGAGGATGGCGAGGCCGAGGCCCACGCGGCGCTTGAAGCCCTTGGAGAGGGTCTCGATCGGCTGGTCAAGGACGGCGCCCAAGTCCACGAGACCCGTCACCACGTCCATACGTTCACGGAGCTTGGCGCCGCCCATACGGCGGGTGCGCCCGACGAACTTCATCATCGTGCGCGGCGTCATGTCCGGATAGAGCGGGGCCCCTTCGGGCAGGTAACCGATGCGTGCCTTGGCCGCTTGGGCGGCGGTGACGATGTCATGGCCCGCGACGCGAACCGTGCCTTCGGTGGGGGAGAGGAAGCCCGTCACCATCTTCATGGTGGTGGACTTGCCGGCACCGTTGGGGCCGAGGAACCCGAGGACTTCACCTGGCTTGACCTCAAAGGAGAGGTCTTTGACCGCCGTGAAGCGCCCGAAACGCTTGGTGAGGTGGCTAATCTCAATCATGGTGGAAGGGTGCTTGGAGTGAGCACTTGGGACGTTTTGGCGCGTCGCTACGGGCAGATTGCAGGGGTGTTGGCGCGAATTCTTCGCCGAAATCCAGACCCCCAGGCCCCCGTCCCCAACCCGTCTGGCCACGGTGGCAGGGGCCGGGGGGGCCCCTGTGAGTCCCGGGAGCCGCGCCCTGCCCCATTCCGGGAACGGGCTTTCCTCCGGCGAGGAAGCCCCGAGTCACACTCCCTTTCATTTGGGGCGGGCCATGGGCCGATAGGGCTCAATGTCATGGGATCCCATCTCAAAGTCTCTGTCACTGTCCCGAGCCTCGCCGGCACCTCCAGCGGCCAGGTGTCGGATGTCTGGCACGCCGTCGATGGCGTCCGCGTCGAGGTTGGGTTTCCGCTGAAGGACGCGCCGCTGCTGCCTGTGGGCCGCGCGGGGGAGCTCTTCTTCGAGCGCGCCGAAACGGGTCAATCGGTGTCTGCCCTCGGCAAGGTGGCCTTCCGCGGAGAGAACGACGGAGTTCGGACGTTCCATTTCCTATTCGGTGAGAGGACACGCCAGAGCCTGGCGTCGCTGCTCGAGCCCCGCCGTGCGAACCGCGTCCACCCTGACCCTGACGAGCCGGTGGAGGTCACCCTCGTGATTCCGACCGGGGTGCAAAAGGCGGTCATCGGGGTCGCCCGGGATGTCTCGGCCACGGGAATCGGCATCGATGTCCCGTGGGAGCACGAGGCCGCGTTGTCGCGCCTCGAGCTCGTGACGGTGCGCCTGCGCCTCCCCATGAGCGACCAGGAGCTGGAGATCGTGGGCCGCGTGCGCAATCGATCCCTCGGCCAAGGTGCGATCATCTACGGGATCGAATTCAGCGAGGAGAGTCTGCCCGTGGACGATCCCCGGCGGGTCGCTCTCGCAACGTACGTAGCAGGTCTCGAGGCCCAAGCGGGCCCCCAGCGACGGGCGGCCTAGCGCCCCGGGCTTGAACCGTCCCCCCCCGGGTTGGCACTCTGTGTCAGTCCACGTGCCCATAGGGGGGGTCATGTTCGGTCAACTACGCGCACGAAGTGCGACCAAAAAAGCCACCGCGAGCGCTCTTTCGGGGCTCCACGCGCGCATCACGGAGATCGCGGAACGCGAGAGCGTCACCCGGGATCTCGTCGAGCGATTCGAGGCCGAGTCAGCGGTGGCCCGGGATGCCGTCAAGGCAGCCGGCCGGGCCCGGGAGCAGCGCGACGAATACCGGCGAGTGCTCGCCGCGGCGATCACGAATGAGCGACGCAGTGAAATGCGTATCGAGGAGCTCGACGCCGAGCGACGAGCCGCCCACGAGGGGGCGCGCGACGAGGCGCGCCATGCGGGGGCGGCCGCGGCGGAACGGGACGCGCTGCATCGCCGCGTGACGGAGCTCGAGGCGGAGCTGAGCACCAGGGTCTCGTCCCACGAAGCTTCGATGCAGGAGCTCCGGGATCGGGCGTGGGTCGAACGGGAAGGGGCGCGGGAGGAATTCGTCAAGGCGCTCGTGCAGTCGAGAGCCCAAGCGGCTGACGAATCGCAGCTCATCGCTGCACGCATCGACGAGACCCTTCAGGGCCGCGTTGCCGAGGCAGTGGCGGCCGGAATCCAGCGGGCCCTTGGCGAACACCCGAAAGGGGCCGCCGAGCGCATCGTGGACATGCGTCGCCGGCTTCTGGTCGGGCTCGGGGCGTTGGCTGCCGTCTGCGGCATCGCGCTCACTCCCGCGGCGGTGCTCTCTGCGGTCGATGCGGAGCGCGCTTACTTCGTTCACATGATCACCAACACGACGCCGTGGCACCTGCTCTTCGGAGCGGCCGCGGCGTTCGGGCTCTCCATCTTGCTCTTCACGCTTGCCTACCGCGACGCCCGTTCCGGGGCGGGTGACCCTACCGCGGGGCAACCTCGGCCGAACGAGATGCCCCGCGGGGACGATCTCGAAAACGATGGAGAGGACCATGAGCTGGTCCCCTTCGAAGCGCCGGATCCCCAGGGATCCGTCTCGAATGTTTCGTCCCAAGAGCCTAGGCCGGACCCAAGACCCCTCACGTCGGGGTGATCTGGCTATGGTGATGGGCGATGCTGAATTCTCTCCCGCTCCTACTGGCTCCGTTCGCCACCTTCCCGTCCGTCGGCCTCGACCTTCTCCCCGAGCCCACGGATCCGCTCACCATCGCGGAGGCTTCCGGTTACACGCGGTCGTCGCGTCTCGACGACGTGGTTCACTTCCTTGATCAGCTCGAAGGGCTGCCGAACAGCGAAGTGCTGACGCGGCGCGTCATCGGCCGCACCACCGAAGGGCGCGACCTGGTGGCGGTGACGGCAGCGCTTCCGGGCAAGACCGAGGTGCGCCATTCCGTCATTGTCAACGCGACGATCCACGGCGGGGAGATCGAGGGCAAGGCGGCCGTGCAGATTCTCCTGCGCGAGTTTGCGCTGGGGCGGCACCACGACCTACTCGAAGGGCTTTCGATCACCTTCATTCCCGTCTACAACGCCGACGGGAACGATCGCATCTCGCGCCGCAATAGGGTGAGCCAGAACGGACCGGTGGGCGGCGTTGGGCAGCGTCCCAACGCCATGGGGCTCGACCTCAACCGGGACTTCGTGAAGGTGGAAGCGCCCGAAACGCGGGCGCTGATGAAGCTTTGCCGGGAGCTTGAACCGATTGCGTTCATGGACCTGCACACCACGAACGGCTCGCCCCACGGCTACGACCTGACCTACGCGCCGAGCCTGTCGCCGAACGCCCATCCCGGGCTCGACGATTACGTGCGGGAGCAGCTCTTCCCCAGCGTCAGAGCCCAGCTAGAAGCGCGCGACGGCGTGCGAACCTTCGACTACGGCATCCTCCGGTACCCGCCTAGGGAGCGCGGCTCGCGGGGCAAGCGCGGGACTCCTATCGCTTGGAATACCTACGATTCACGGCCGCGTTTCGGCACGAATCTCATGGGCCTGCGGGGGACCTTGCCGATCCTGAGCGAGGCCTACAGCTACCTGCCTTACAAGCGCCGCGTGGAGGTCACGTACGCGTTCACGCTCGAGTGCCTGCGGCGCATCGCAGAGGATCGCGGCACGATCGCTGCTCTTCGCGCGGAGGACACCACCTTCGACGGGCTCGCGGTGGGGGCCAAGCACGGTCCCGCGGAGCGGCTCTCCGTACGCGTCGGTTCGGTGACGAGCCTGTTGGTGGACCTGGACCCCACCACTCCCGGGGAGCAGACTGGCCGCCGGAATGTGGCCAGCCCCAGGGATGAGGCGTCGGCCGTGGAGATGGACGTGAATCGCCGCTTCTCCGGGTCGCGATCCGCCCCCGTTGGCCGGGCGTGGGCGATCCCGAATCCATCGAAGGATCTCCTCGAAACCCTCGAGGTTCACCTCGGAAATCTCGCCGGCCGCCGCCTGGCGCAGGGCGTGGAGCTACCCCTCCAGGCTTTTGCCATCGAATCAGCGAAGCGGAACGACGCCCTTTTCCAGGGCCACCGAGAGGTCTCGATCACGGGGAGCTTCGAGGCCCGCCGTATGACGTTGCCAGCGGGGACCCTGATCCTCCCGTCCACGCGGCTGACGGCCCATTTACTGCACCCGGAGAGCGACGACTCCCTCGCGACCTGGAACGCCTTCGATCAGCAGCTGTTTCCGGACGGGCCCGCCAGCGGAACCACTCCGGGGGATCCGGCGGCGACGCACGACCACATCTATCCGGTGCTGATGCTTGAAGACGTGCCAGGGGACCTCGTCTTTCGGTAGTCTCCAGCCCCGCCTTCCCCCGTATTGATCCCATGCACCTCGTCCTCGAAGAAACCATCGCTGCCTCCGTGACCATCGTCTTCTCGGTGTTCACGGACCTCTCCCACGCGGCCGAGAACATCACTTCGATCACCAAGCTCGAAGTTCTCGACAAGGGCCCCGTCGGCAAGGGCACTCGGTTTCGGGAGACCCGCGTGGTCTTCAAAAACAAGGAAGCCACCCAGGAAATGGAAATCACGGCGTTCGACGCGCCGCGCAGCTACACCGTGGAAGGCACTTCCTGCGGCGTGCAATACGTGACCGTCTACGAGTTCAACGGCGGCCAGCGGGAGACCAAGGTGACGATGACCACCTCCAGCCGGCCCGTGAGCCTCATCGGGCGCATCACGGGGCCCCTCATGGGATGGATGGTGAAGGGCACGCTCGAGAAGGCCATGGCCGCGGACCACGCCGACCTCAAGGGCTACTGCGAGGCACGTCATGCCGCCCTCTCGGAGGGGACTTCGGCGGAATCGTCGGCGCCGCAATAGGGGGCAAGAGTCGAAGTGCCGGGACCGCTCCCCGGGCACGCCCATGGGCCCTCGGCCCGCTCCCCCCATGGGGGGAGATGGCACGCCCGGCTGGGTTCGAACCAGCGACCGTCCGCTTAGAAGGCGGGTGCTCTATCCAGCTGAGCTACGGGCGCTCTGGCGGGGAGGATACCCGGGGGGGCGGCGCTGCTCCATGATCGTTCTTTGTCTACCTTGGGGAGCCCTTGGGGCCACGGGCTGGGGATCGGCAGAGGGGCGTTCGGCCTAGATCGGAGACGGGCCGCCGGATTGCCTTTGTCGGGCGCGCGCGCGGGCGTGCCGGGGGCTATCCTCTCGTGCCGAAAAGCCTGGCCACGTGCCGGCTCCGTTCTCCTCTCAGCCTCACCATCGGTCCCCCCCGTCCAATGTCCTCAGCCGCGCCCTCTCCGTTCAAGGTCCTCGTTATTGGTTCCGGTGGCCGCGAACACGCCCTTTGCTGGAAGATTGCCCAGTCGGAGCTCGTCTCCGAGGTGATTTGCACGCCCGGCAACGCCGGCATCGCGGAGGTCGCCCGGATCGGCACAGTCAAAGCGACCGACATTCCAGGGCTCCTGGCCCTGGCCAAGGCCGAGGCGCCGGCGCTGATCGTCGTGGGGCCCGAGGATCCCCTCGCCATGGGGGTCGCCGACCGGCTCCGCGCCGAGGGCTTCGAAGTCTTCGGCCCCGGGGCCGCTGGAGCCCAGCTCGAGGCCTCGAAATCCGCGGCAAAGGACCTCATGGAGCGCCATCGCATTCCGACGGCAGCCTCCCGCAGCTTCGATCGATCCGGCCTCGCCAAGGGTTACGTTGAAGGCTGCACCACGTGGCCCCAGGTGGTCAAGGCCGACGGCTTGGCCGCCGGCAAGGGTGTGTACATCTGCCAGGATCCCGCGGAGGCCAAGGCCGCCGTGGACGCGATCATGGAGGAGGGCCGCCACGGCAAGGCGGGCATCCGCGTCGTGGTGGAGGAATTCCTCGTGGGTGAGGAGGCCAGCATCTTTGCGATCACCGACGGCGCGTCCGTCCTGGTCCTCGAGCCAGTGCAAGATCACAAGCAGGTGGGCGACGGGGACGTGGGCCCGAACACCGGCGGCATGGGCGTGTATTCGCCCGTGCCCGAGCTCAGCAAGCGCATCTACAAGCAGATCGAGCAGCACGTGCTCCTGCCTTCGATTCACATGCTGCGACGGGAGGGCATCGCGTTCCGCGGCGTGCTGTTCATTGGCCTGATGCTCACCGAAGCGGGCCCACGGGTCATCGAGTACAACGTCCGATTCGGCGATCCCGAGTGCCAGGCCCTGGTGCGCCGCCTGCAGAGCGACCTCGTTCCGATTCTTCTGGCCACGGCCAAGGGCGAGCTTGAGTCCATCGAGACGCCTGAGTGGGACGCCCGCTCGGTCGTGGGGGTTGTGGCCGCGGCGGAGGGCTATCCCCAGAGCCCGCGGAAAGGCGACCGCATCGACGGCCTGAAGGACGCGGCCGCAGTCGACACCGCGGTGGTCTTCCACTCGGGCACAAAGCTCACGCGCACCCTCGACGGAGACGAAGAGGTCACGACGGCCGGCGGCCGGGTCTTGACGGTCACCGCCATGGGCAAGGACTCCGAGGGTGCCCGTGACAAGGCCTACGAGGCGTACGACAAGATTCGCTACGCCGGTAAGTTCTGTCGCCGGGACATCGGCCGCCGTGAGGAGGCCCGTCGGCTCCAGGCCGAGGCCTAGAACCGGTGGGGGAGGCCCTTCCGAGCCTTGGCGTCGGCATCTGTGCCCTCAACGAAGCCCGGGATCTCCCGCGGCTTCTGTCTCGCCTTCTCCAGGGGGTCGACGCCGACGATCGCGCGGGCCACGTGGTGGTGGCGGACGGAGGCTCCACCGACGGGACGCCCGAGATCGCGCGCCGCATGGGGGCAGAGGTCCTCGATGTGGGCCGAGGGCGGGGGCTCCAGCTCCGCGCGGCAGCCCAGTACCTCCTCGACCAACGGGGCCCTGCCGCCGAGCACGGGTCCACGGGCGTCGAAGTGATGCTCTTCCTCCACGCGGATAGCATCCCTCGAACCGGGTCGATCACGGCCCTTCGGAGGGCTTTTTCCACGCCATCGGAAGGGGAGGAGGCGGACGGGGCCGAACCGCTGCGTGCGGCGGCCATGCGCCAGACCATTGTCGCTGAGGGTCGCAAGTACCGATGGATCGAGCGGGCGGCCAACGGCCGTGCCCGGCGGGGAATGGTGTACGGGGACTCCGGTCTTGCCGTGTGCCCGGACCTGTACGAGGCCGCGGGCGGCTTCCCGGAGTGGCCGCTCTTCGAGGACGTGGCCCTCTCGAAGGCGATCCGCAAGATCTGCCCCATCCGGCTCGTGGAGAGCGCCACCCTCGCGATCTCGCCGCGGCGCTGGCAGAAGGAGGGGGTGATACGCTGCACCGGACGCAACGTGATACTCAGGGGGCTCTTCGAATGCGGCGTCTCACCTGAGCGCCTCGCGCGGCTTTATCGACCCCATTCCAAGGGCCGCGATTCCGTAAACGGGGGCCCCAGCGGGTCCTGACCGCCCCAGGTGGCACACGGTTCTTTCCCGCGCGCTCGCCAGCTCTCAGCGTCCGGCTCGGATCGATCCTTGCCATTGTTGCGCGGATATCCGATCTTGCGTCTCCCGGAGAACTCCTCCGCTCGAAACACCGTGAACGAACCCGCCATCGAAAGCCGCTTCGAGGAGTACCTCAAGCGCCAGAACTTGAAGATGACGCCCCAGCGGCGACGGATTTTCGAGAAGGCGTTCGAGGTGCATGAGCACTTCAGCGTGGAGCGCATGTACGAGTGGCTGAAGGCCGAAACCGGCCCAGCTGTCTCCCGCGCGACGGTCTATCGCACGCTCGAGGTGCTGGAGAAGGGCGGCTTCATCGAGGCGGTGGAGACCGGCCGCGGGGAAGTCGTGTACGAGCACGTGCTGGGCCACGAGCACCACGATCACATGGTGTGCCGCGTCTGTGGACGCATCGAGGAGTTCCAGGACGAGGAGATCGAGACGCTCCAGCGCAAGAACGCGGAGAAGATCGGCTTCGTGATGACCGGGCACCTGCTGCGGCTCTCCGGCATTTGCTGCGACTGCTCGGCGTCGCTCCGGGAAGAAGGGCGCTTCGAGGCCACGCTGAAGGAACTCGGCGCCTAGGTCCGAACGGAGGTCCCTTTCCGGATCCCTTTCCGGGTCCCTTTCCGGGTCCCTAGCGCTCGACCTGTTCGTGGATGCGGTCCACGACGCTCAGTGCCAAGTCCGCGCTCTGGAGCCCGTAGCGCCGCGCCTTGACGGCCACGCGGCACCGGTCGTTGCCGAGTGCGACGACGGCGACGCTGATCGCCCCTTCGTCCACCGTCGCAAACGCGACGAACTCCTCGTCATTGAAGCGCGGCTGACGCGAAGAAAGGTGCGCGAGGGTCTCCTTCGTGCGCGCCCAGACGCTCTCGGCGCTGCGGTCGTAGTGAACGATCTGGGCCCCGTCCTGGAATTCCTGGCCCATCATCGTCCCGAGGCCGCCCGCGGGCACCGCGGTGCATGCCGGAAGGGCCATCATGGAGGCCGCGCCCACGAGGGCAGCCAAGGCGGCGCTCCGGTAGGCGGGGGCGAGGGTCGAACGGGCGGATCGATTCATCCAGCGACAGGGGCGCCCACATGGGCGCGCTCAAGGGGGAGGGGCATCTGGCGGAGATGTGAAGAGTTACTCATCTCCGCGGTGCACATGCTACTAGGCGCCCCACCCGGGCGGGCAAGCCCCTATCCCCAGGATCTGAAACGGCGTCCGGAATGGGGCTCCGAAACGCGACGGAGCGCCCCTTCGGCCTGCCCCTCAGCCGAGGTCCCGCTGGATCCCGTCGCGGACGTTGGTCGCGACCTCGTCACTGAAGACGAGGTAGCGCTTGGCGCCCACCCGAATCCGGGTCTGGCCCACGTCGAAGGTCTCAATCTGGACGAGCACCAAGGCCCCGTCGACGTAGGTCTTGATCGTCCGCAGATCTGCGTCGATGTCCAGGAGGTCATCGGTCATGTGGGCCATCGAGCTCTTGGCTGCGGCCCAGACATAATCCGATGGGTAGTCGACGATGACCGACTGCGCCTTGTCTGCGAACTCGTCGTTCACAAGGATCGCCGTCCCCACAACGGCGACCGGCGCGCAGGCCGGGAGCATCGAGCCAAAGGGAAGGATCAGGAGCGCGGCTGCGGCCGCTTTCGAAAGTTGTGTGCGCCTCATGGTTGGTCAGCGGGGTTCGTAGAGTCCTCGCTGACCGGACTCTAGAGACCGGCGAGGGCCGATTCCACAAGCGCACGATAGAAGGCCAGGCCTTCTCCCTCGTCCCGGCGCCCGGGGAGGCGGGTCCAGTGGGGGTGGTTCCACGGATCGAGGTTGCGTTCGGGGTGGGGCATGAGGCCCATGGCGCGCCCGGTGGGGTCACAGATCCCAGCCACATCCCCCGCGGCGCCGTTGGGGTTGGCGGGGTAGCCAACGGGCCCTTCCGCGCCGCTATTCACGTAGGTGAGGGCGATCTGCCCGGCGGCCTTGAGGGCCTCCATCGCGGCATCGTCCTTCACGGCGAATCGCCCCTCCCCGTGGGCCACAGGGCAGGGCATGTGATGCCCGGCGCCGAAGGCGCCCGTGAGCCAGTCGCACTTGCTGTCTTGGACTTCGAGGGTGACCCAGCGGCACTCGTAGTGGTTGCTCTCGTTGGCGAACAGCGCCACGCTACGCTCCTCAGGGGCGGCGTCCGGCTCAAAGATGCCGGACTCCACCAGGACCTGGAAGCCGTTGCAGACGCCGAGGACGAGGCCGCCCTTGGCGACATGGTCGCGGAGGGCCGTGCCGAGGTGCCGCCGCAGGGACGAGCCCCAGACGCGCCCCGCCGCCAGGTCATCCCCGTAGCTGAACCCGCCCGCGAAGACCAGCACGCCGTACCCGCCGAGGAGCCCGGGGTCCTTGGCCGCCACGTCGCTCCGGAGGAGGTCTGCGTCAGCGCCGCCCATGCGCAGGGCCCGCAGGGTTTCGTCTTCGCAGTTCGTTCCCGGGCCGCGCAGGACGAGCGCCTTTGGCTTGGTTGTGGTCACCATGGCCCCGATTCTGCGGAAGCGCATTCTCGGGGGCCAGCCCGGAACCTCAGGGCTCGCTCTTTATTGCTCGCCCGCCAAATGGGCGGCGCCGTCCAGCAGCTCGAGGAAGCCCTTGCGGTAGCCCCCTTCGTCGGCGCCGACCCCTTCTTCGGCCAGCGCCCTCAGGTCGTCCCAGGGCGCCGCCGCGGGGTCCCCGGCGAGGGTCTCCCCAAACCACGCCACGGCGGCGGCGAAGCGCAGGTCCACGGGCGCCCCGGCCATCACCCCGCCGTGATCCTCGGCGGTAAAGGTCAGGAGGCGGCTCTCGTCGCCTCCGGGGGTCTTGTAGCGCACCCGCAGCTCCAGGTCGGAATCCGTCCCCCGCGGGGCGGCGTCGTCCCCGGGGGCCCCGACTTCCAGGGAGGCCGGCAGGGCGACGCCGCGTGGAACCAATTCGATCAGCGCCGTCACTTCGTGACCTGCGCCCAGCTCCCCGCCATCCTTGGAGTCGTCGCTGAAGTCCCGATGGGCGAGCCGGCGGTTCGCGTAGCCGAGAAGGCGATGGGCGCCGAAGCGCTCCGGGTCGATCTGCAGTTGGAGCTTCACGTCCTTGGCGGCGACCTCGAGGGTGGAGCCGAGCTCGGCGACGAGGACCTTCTTCGCCTCGAGCTCCGAGTCGATGTAGGCGTAGGCCCCGTTGCCGTGGTCGGCGAGCTGCTCGAGGAGGGCGTCATTCAGATTGCCCGCTCCGAAGCCGAGGGTCGTCAGGAACACGCCCGAGCGGGCTTTCTCTTGGATGAATGTCTTGAGTTCCTCGCGGTCCGAGATGCCCACGTTGAAGTCCCCGTCCGTGGCGAGGATCACGCGGTTGATGCCGCCCGGAATGAAGTGTTCGGCGGCCACCTCATACGCAAGCTCGATGCCCGCGGCTCCGGCGGTGGAACCGCCCGCCCCGAGGGCGGTTAGCCCGTCGCGGATCGCGTCCTTGTTTGAGCAAGGGGTCGACGGCAGCGCGAGGCCCGCGGCCCCGGCGTAGACCGCTATGGCCACGCGATCGCGGCCCTGCAGCTCATCGGTCAGGAGGCCCATGGCCTTCTTGAGAAGCGGCAGCTTGCTAGGGCTGTTCATGGATCCGGATACATCCACCAGGAACACGAGGTTGGCCGGCTGGCGGTTGCCCGCGGGAATCGCAGACGTGCGCAGCACCACGTGCGCGAGGCGATGATCGGGAGCCCACGGGCACGACGACACTTCGATGGAGGCCCCGATCGGGGCCTCGCCCGAGGGCTCAAGGCCTTGGTACGGGAAGTAGTTGACGAGCTCCTCGAGGCGCACCGCGTCCTTCGGCGGCAGGCGCCCCTCGCGCAGGATCATGCGGCGAAGGTTGGAGTAGGAGCCCGTGTCTACGTCAGCCGCGAAGGTCACGGCCGGATTCGAAAGCGTGTCCTTGAAGCCCGTGACCGCTTCGATGGGGGCGTACGTTTCGGACCGGCGATGGATAGGAGCGCCGGCACCGCCGCCGATTCCGATCAGTGCATTGGTGTTGGCGGCCTCAAACGGCGAGTCGGCGTTGGCGAAGAACTCCTCCTCCGTCTCACACGCGACCTCTTCGGTCTCTATTTCGCACGCCACTTCCTCGGGCTCTTGCCGGGAAACTTCGATGGGGTTCTCCGGCTGAGATGTCTCTCCGGGTGCAGGGGTTTGCTGGGTCAGGTAGATCGCGCCAAGGACGATCGAAGTCGCAGCGAGAAGGGAGAGTGCGAGGGTGCGATTCATGGTGGACCTGCCGGTGCGGCTGCGAGTCGTTCTGCGAGTCTTTCTGCCGGGCGCCCGGACTTCAAGGGACCCGGGCCAATGCGGGCCGGGACACCGAGAACGGGCGGGTGGTGGAGCGGTTCATCGCTAGCGCTGGTAGGGTCCCAAGGAAGGACGGCGGGAGACGCCCTGCCAAACACCCATGACCCAACTCCAACTCCTCGTCGAGGGAGCGCCCGCGCTCGGTCTCGGCCACGAACAGCTCTTCGCCGCCCCGTTAGCCTCGAGGGTGGAGGACATCGGCACCCTTGTCCCCGGACGCCGCGGCGCTGGGGTTCTCTTCCCTTGGATCGCGTCGCAGATCGACGTGCCCGCAGAAGCTACCTGGGTGACCCTCGAGTCCACCGACGGCCACTTCGCGGCCAGCCTGGAGCGCGGAGACCTCGACGCGGCGCTCCTGGTTCATGCGGACGGGGAGCGCCCATTTGAGGCTGTCTCTTATACACATCTCCGAGCCCACGAGACTAGGCATGATCTCG
>CAJXRJ010000110.1 GCA_913058555.1 uncultured bacterium | reverse complement strand
CCTTCGCCCCCGCGGCGGTCACCACGCTCGTGGCGGCCTTGGCGCTGGGGCTCGGCGGCGGGGGCGTCCTCGCCATGGGGCGCTGCTTGCGCCGTGGACTCCAAGCCGGCTGGGCCACGGCCCATCAAGGCGAGCGCCGCGATCACGGCGAGCGCCAGGAGAACACCCCCAAGCCCCGCGGCAAGACCCCAAAGGGGAGCGCCCTCGGGATCGGCTTCCAGGACGAGGTCCGGGCGTGCGAGCGACGCCTCCCGGAACCCCAGGATGGCGCCGAAGACCAGGGGCTCGAGGATTCTCGTGCGGCCCGAGCGGTAGAACAGGTAGTCCAGAGCCAGGTACACGAGCGCCAAGGCGGACGTCACCCGCGCGAACTTCAGATACTGATCCCGCACGGGGATCTCAGGTGTCACGAGAATGCCCGCCGCCACCGCTGCCACGAACAAGCCGCCGCAGAAGAGGGCTGAGCGCCGGGAACGGCTCGCGGCCACCACCAGCACGAGAACCATGAGCGCCGCGTCCCAGTTTCCCTTGAGGCCCTTTGCACCCCGCTCCGCGAAGCGCCGCCAAGCCGGAGCATTGCGCGCGAGCATCTCGTCGGTGGCCTCGAAGACATGGGTCTCCGCCTCCTGCGCGAACATCCACGCACCCAGCTCAAGCCCGTTCCACACTACCGCGCATGAATCGCTGTGGCCGGGGCTCGTGACCTCGAAGAGATCGACGTACGCGCCGAGGGTCGAGAAGCCCTCGTCGCCCGCGTCGAACTCGAATCGGATGTCCACCCACTCCGACACTTCGTTCATGGGATCGAGCGCCATGGGGCCCTCGACGATCTGAAGGCACGTCCCCTTGAGCGCCTTCTCCGGCGCCGCAGCCTCCGCGCCCGTGGCCGCCCCCGGGACCAGGCGATAATGCTCGGCGATGTAAGCGGCGATCGCGTCGTAGCTCCCCTCGATCTCGCCGTCTTCGGCGTGGCCATCACGGTTGTCGTCGAAGCCTTCGATCACCTCGCCGATCGAAAGGACCTGAACACGGAGCTGGAGTTCAATGTGCGAGCCACGGATGTACAGCTCGGACCTTGAGTAGGAGTTCGGGTGCAGAAGCGCGGCCGTGCCACCGGAGGTGGATGGGCCCGGCGGCACCGCTCCCATCGCCATGGCTTCCGCCAGCAAGCAAATCACGGCGACGGTCACCCAAGGAGCGATCGTCGTCCCCCTCTGGCCCATTCGACCGAGGATGGTCTTGAGGCAGCCCATCACGAATTCATGCCAGCCGGTGCCGCCTTCGCCGCGCCCGTTTCCCGTCGATCCGGCTCGAGCGCCACCGCAAGGGCCTCTTCGATCTTGGTGATGCCCACGAAGCGCAGCTTCGCGCGGGCATGATCGGGAAGCTCGACGAGGTCCTCCATGTTGCGCTCCGGAAGAAGCACCGTCTTGATGCCCGCCGCAAGCGCGGCCAGGACCTTCTCCTTGACGCCGCCCACTGGCAGGACGCGGCCGCGCAAGCTGATCTCACCCGTCATGGCGACGGTGCTTTTGACCTTGCGTCCCGTGAGCAGCGAAACGAGCACGGTCGTCATCGCCACGCCCGCTGACGGTCCGTCCTTCGGCACCGCGCCCGCGGGAATGTGCAGGTGAATGTCCGTGGCGGCGAGCTTCTCGGAATCGATGCCAAGTCGCGTTGCCCGGGTCCTCACCAGCGTCAACGCCGCAAGGGCGCTCTCCTTCATGACGTCCCCGAGCTGACCCGTCAGCCGCAGCTCGCCTTTGCCCGGCGAAGACGCCGCCTCGATGAAGAGGATCTCGCCCCCCACCGGAGTCCAAGCGAGCCCCGTGGCCACGCCCGGCTGGCTCGTGCGCTCGGCCACCTCGATCTCGCGCCGCTCCGGGCCGAGGATCTCGCGGACCTCGGCGGGCCCGATGGACATGCTCTTCCGGCGGCGCGCCGCGAACTTCGTCGCGGCGAAGCGGCAAACGGCCGCGATCTTGCGTTCGAGCTCGCGCACCCCCGCCTCGCGGGTGTAACCCGTCACGATTTCCCGCAGGGCTGCCACGGAGATCTTGAGTTGCGCCGTCGTCAGCCCGGCCTCCTTGCGCTGACGCGCCAGCAGGTGCTCCCTCGCGATGGCGAGCTTCTCCTCGGCGGTGTAGCCGGAAAGACGGAGGACGTCCATCCGATCCCGGAGCGGACCGGGGATGCCCTCTTCGACGTTGGCCGTCGCGATGAAAAGCACCTCGGAGAGGTCGAACGGCACCCCCAGGTAGTTGTCCTGGAACGTGTGATTCTGGGCGGGGTCCAGCACCTCGAGCAGCGCCGAGGCGGGGTCCCCGTGCATGCCGCTCCCGAGCTTGTCGATCTCGTCCAGGAGGAACACGGGGTTGCGGGTCTTGGCCTTGCGCAGCCCCTCGATGATCTTGCCCGGCATGGCGCCGACGTAGGTGCGCCGGTGGCCGCGGATCTCGGACTCGTCGTGCACGCCGCCGAGGCTGATACGGATGAACTCGCGCCCCGTCGCCCGGGCGACGCTGCGACCAAGGCTTGTCTTGCCCACACCCGGCGGCCCCACGAGGCAGAGGGTCGGCCCTTGGCCCCCGGGGTTGAGTTTCTTCACGGCAAGGAACTCGATGATGCGACGCTTGACCTTCTCCAGGCCGTGGTGGTCTGCATCGAGGACCCCTTGTGCGTTCGCGATGTCGAGGGAATCTCTCGAGCGCTCATTCCACGGAAGCTCCGTGAAAACCTCGACCCATGTGCGGAGCATCGAGTGCTCGGCCGCCTGTTCGGGCATGCGTTCCAAGCGCCGCAGCTCCCGCCGCGCCTCACGCTCGGCCTCTTCGGGCAGGTCGAGCGCATCCACGCGCTCCTTGAGCTCCTGGATCTCCGACACGAGGTCGTCGCTCTCCCCGAGCTCACGTTGGATCTGGCGAAGCTGCTCGCGGAGGTAGTACTCGCGCTGGGCCTTATCGAGGGTCTCCTTCGTGTCCTGGCGGATCTTGGTGGAGAGCTCCAGCACCGCTGCGACCTCGCCGAGGGACTCCAGCAAACGATCCAGGCGCGTCTTCAGATCGAATGTCTCGAGGATGCCCTGTTTCTCCGAAGCTGGCACATCGAGGAACGTCGCCACAAGGTCCGCCAGCATTGCCGGCGAGTCGATTCCCTGCACCGCTTGCTCGAGGTCCTCCGGCGTGCCCGGGGACAGGGCGAGCACGTCCTGGGCCCTCTGCTTCAGCGCCACGAAACGCGCCTCGATGGCGCGCGTGTGCTTCTCGACCTCCGGAATACGGCGCACTCGCGCCACCAGCACAGGGTCGGTGGAAACGAACTCCACGACTTCGAAGCGGCTGAGCCCCTGGCAGATCGCTTGGTGGCGTCCGTCCGGCGCCGTCCAGTAGCGCATGATGTCCCCGACGGTGCCCACGCTGTAGAGATCGTCGGGACCGGGAACCTCTTCGCGCTCGTCCTTTTGGAGCAAGAGTCCGATCTGCCGTTCCTCGGCGACGGCGGCCCGCACCGCCACCACGGACCGTTCTCGCCCGAGCATCAATGGCAACACCACCCCAGGGAAAAGGATCATGTTTCGCACGGGGACGATGACGATCTCCTCCGTGTCATCGGCGGGTCCCCGGCGACCCCGCGCCGCCGTTCCTTTGCGCTGGCTCTTCTTTGACGCCTTCCGGACGGCCTTCTTCTGAATCTTCTTCTGGACCTTCTTCGTGGCCCTGCTTGGGGCCTTGCCTGGGGCCTTCTTTAGGGGCCGCCCCCCCGCCGGCACCCCACGGCTAGGCGCCTTCTTGGCAGCAGCCTTTTTCCGGGCAGGGGCTTTCTTCCGGGCAGGCGCCTTCTTGGTTGTTTTCTTCTTTGCCACGGGAATACGGAGGGGTCGGGAGGTGGGTCGAGCCGGTCTGAAACGAAACGAGCGCCCGGGGCGGTGCCCCAGGCGCTCGATCCTAGCCTCTGCGACGTTCCGGTTCAGGCGCCGAAACGCGCAACGTAGGCGCTGTTTTCATCTTCGAAGGTCCAGCTCCCAAGTCCGGCCGCTTCGCCGTTGAAGCGACACCTGTCCGGGACGCCGACGACCGACTCCGAGGACTCGGCCAGGGGCGTGTACCACCGGGATTCGGGCATCGTGCAACAAGCGCGATCGGCGATCGCTTCGCCGGCCACTTCCAGCACACCGGGCACTTCGAGGGCAAACGCGTCGCCCGTCCGTGCCACCTGAAGGCTGGCCCGCTCGAACCCGTCGCAGGACCCCAGGTCGCTGAGACCCCTCACATGGGCGAACGCCGCCTCGGCAGCCTCCTGCGTGGGAGCATCGACCCAGACGGCCGAGCGGCGCTGGGCGCGCTCCCCGGCCCGGAAGACCTCGTCCGCCGCCAAGTTGCTCGATCCCTCAAGGACCGCGATCACCTTGACGCCGCTGAGGCTGACGCCGGCAGCGGCCCCAGCCTCGAAGGCCCAGCCCATGGCGGCATGGGAGCCGCCGTTGTCCGCTTGGGCGCTGATGTGGCATGCCCCGCCCCAAACGGTGGCGTCGCGGGCCTCGACGTAGAGTCCGGCGGGGGCACCCGCCTGCCCTGCGGGGGCCTCCTTGGCCCAGAGACCATGGACGACCTCGCACGGGCAAGGCAAGACTCCGGTGTGCACGAGCCCCGCACCGGTCGCGGACGTGGCGGCAACGGTCAGTAGAAGGAGTAGCTTCATAGGAATCAGAGTAGGTCGGCGAAGGGCGACTCGAAGCAACCGCGGGACTTCGTGCAGTCCTCGGGGTGACATTCGAAGTCGTCCGGCCCGAGGACCTTCATGGTGAGGGCGCACCAGCAGTGATTGCTGGCGTCGAGCACATCTTCGGTCACCATGGGCGGGTCCGAAGAAATCATCAGCTTCTTCGACGCCAGGTGGACGCAATAGGGGCTCAGGCCGGGACGCTTGGGCCCGCTCGAATCTGTTTTGGATTCAGTCATGGATCAGCTCAGAAGGAGAAAGCGGGGATCAAGCGAGGGACTCGAGGGCGCGGAACAGCACGCCCTTCACCAGATGGACCTTGTAGCCATTCATATCAAGGGGCGCGGCATCCGCAACGGCGGCTTCGCCCGCCGCCGTCCAGGTTTCGGCCTTCATGGGCTGACCCACGAGCGCCTTCTCCGCCTCAGGTGAATGCCACGGCTTGGGGGCGACGCCCCCGAGGACGACGGACGCGTACTTGATCGTTCCGCCCTCGACCAGGAGGTGAATCCCGGCTGCCGAGAGAGCGAAGTCGTACGACGCGCGCTCCTTGAACTTGTAGTACGTCGACACCGACCCCTTCGCGGGAGCCGGAACCGTGATCCGGGTGGCCACTTCATTGGCCTTCAGCTTCGTCTCAGTCTCCACGCTGACCTCAGGGCCCACGTAGTAGTCCCCAAGCTTCTCGGTCCGGGTGCCGCTCGGCCCCTGGATCTCGACGCTCGCGCCCATCGCGATGAGAGCCACCGCCATGTCCGAAGGATGGCTGAAGTACGACGGGCCGCCCCCGAGGATCGCGGCGTATTTGTTGAACCCAAACTCCGCCAGGCAGACGCTGCCGCCTTTCTTGATGCAGTTGACCGCGGAGTGGCGGTAGTAAGGGCAACGTGGCTTTTGGTGCAGGTTGCCGCCCAGGGTCGCCTGGCTGCGGATCTGGGGGCTCGCAATGGACTTCGCCGCCTCAGCGATCGCGGGGAACGACGCCTGGATGCCGGCATGGTCCGCGATCTCCTGGATGGTGGTGGTCGCCCCGATGCGCAGGTCGCCCCCATCGCTCATCTCGATCCCGGAGAGCCCGAGCCCGCCGATTTCGACGAGGGCCTCCGGCGCCGCGATGTCGTCCTTCATGACGGTCAGGATGTCCTGGCCGCCCGCAAGGATCTGGGGAGCGGTGTAGGAGCGCTCAGCCGGTAGCTCGGCGATGGCCTCGTCGAGGGATTTTGGTGTCTTGAGATCAAAAGGCTGCATCAGACTTCCCCGTGGATGGCTTCCAGAACGTTGTCCGGCGTGAAGGGCATGCGCGTAAGGCGCGCGCCGCAGGCGTTGTAAATGGCGTTGGCGATGGCGCTTTGCCCCGGGATGATCGGGGCCTCTGCCATGCCGCAAACCGAGTCGCGCTCGTCTTCGTCGTCGATGATCGCGACCATCTCCGGCATTTCCTGGGCGCCCGCGATCTTGTAGAGATCGAGGTTGTCGGACAGTAGATAGCCATCCGATTCGTCGAACACGCGCCGCTCCAAGAGCCCGTAGGAGAGCGCCTGAATCATGCCGCCGTTGATCTGGCTGCGGAGCGCCATCCGGTTGAGGGGCAGGCCCTGGTCCTGCATCGCGACCATCTTCAGGACTTTCACGCGGCCCGTCATGGTGTCGACTTCCACCTTGGCGGCCTGCACCCCGTGGATGCGGCCTTCGTAGAGGGACTTCTGGAACCGTCCGCTGACCTGAAGCGGGTCGCGCAGGAGAGCGCACACCTCAGTCCAAGCCAGGGAATTCGTGGGGTCCTCTTCGGAGTGGACACGTCCGCCGGTCCAGATGTAGCCGCCGACGGGCGCCTGGAGCACCGGCTCGAGCTTCGCCTCCAGGGCCTCACGCATCTTGTGCGCAGCGTCCTTGATCGCCGGCGCCGAGCTGCCCGTGGTCACGCTGCCACCGGAAGCCACGCTCGGGGGCAAGTCGCTGTCTCCAATCCGCGGCGTGACCTGGTCGACGGTCAAGCCAAGCTCCTCGGCAACGATGGCCGCCACGTAAGTGCGCGCCCCGGTGCCCAGGTCCTGGGTTGCCGTCGCCGAGATGACCGACCCGTCGGGGTGCACGGTCACGTCGCACTGGCAGTCCCGGCCACCCGGCGACCAGCCAGCGACGCCGAATCCAATCCCCACGGCCCGTCCGTTTTTGGGCGTGCCCGGGGCCGTTCGGTTGGGATGGTCATTCCAACCGATCTCCTGGGCCACCCGGTCGAGCTGCCGGTGATGGGTGTCCGCGGTGAGGTTCTTCTTGCGCACGTCGACGGGGTCCATCTTGAGCGCGTATGCGATCTGGTCCACCACCGATTCCATGCCGAACGACGCCTGCGGATGGCCCGGCGCGCGCATGGCGCGGCTGGAATCCGTGGCGGTTTTGACGGACATGGTGTCGACGAACACCGATGGCACGGCATAGCGGTAAGGGGCGCCAGGGAAGGCGCCGCCCCCGAAGCCGCCGTGGCGCTCGGCCACGACGTGGATCGCGGTGAACTTGCCAGTCTTATCCGCCCCGAGCTTGAGGCTTTGCTTCGAGCCGGAGCGGTTGCCGCCCATGGTGAACTCGTTCGACCGCGAGAGCACGAGGTGCACCGGCCGGCCCGTGGCTCGGGCGATCTGGGCCGCGAGGCGACCTTCCAGACCCGGACCAAACTTCGCGCCGAACCCGCCGCCCATGTGCGGAGTCAGTGCGCGGATCTCGGACGCCTTGCGATTCAGCATGCCCTTGCCCGCAAACGCGCCGCTCATGCCGCTGACCGCCTGGGTCGACGCGTAGACGGTAGCGTTTTCACCCTCGCCGCCGGGATCGACCACATGGCCGTGGGGCTCCAAACAAACGTGGTGCTGGACGGGGATTTCGATCTCCATCTCCACCATCGCCGCGGAGGCTTCGAGCGCCGCCTTGACGGCGTCCTCTTCCCCGCGGGCGCGGCGGCTCGTGATGTTGCTCGTCGCCCGGCGCCTGCGCGCCACGAGGGGCGCGTCCGGTTCCTTGGCGCGCTCGGTGGAGACGACCGGCTCCTTGTTCTCTGCGTCCACCACGATGGCGCGGACGCCGTCCATCGCTGCCTCCGGCGATTCGGCGGCGACGACGGCCAGCACGGCGTCATCCCCGGAGTACTGAACGTCCTTGCCGTCTTCCTTCACCCGGAGGACATAGACAACGCCCGGCAGCGCTTCGGCGGCGGAGATGTCCATCGTGCGAATGTCCGCACGGGGAACGGGGTGCATCAAGACCGCCGCGTGGAGCATGTTCGGCAGGCGAACGTCGTGGGTGTAAACCGCACGGCCCGTGGCTTTGTCGGGTCCATCGACCCGGCGAATGTCGCGGTTCAGGACCTCGAGGTCGGAGCGCTTGCCCCAACTCGGGTCGGCCCCACTGGTGTTTCCTTTGGAACTCATCGGTCTTGACCCCCCGCCTTGCGAGCCGCCTGGGCTGCCTGGACGGCGTCAAAGACGTGGGGGTAGGTGCCGCATCGGCAGAGGTTGCCGCTGAGCTCGAACTTGATCTCGTCGAGGTCCGCGTCCGGGTTCCGATCCAGGCAAGCGTGGGTTGCCACGACAAAGCCGGGGGTGCAGAAGCCGCACATCATCCCGTCCTTCGCGCAGAACGCTTCTTGGACGTCCGACATGTTCTCGGGGGTTCCGAAGCCCTCGACCGTCGTGACCTCCTTGCCTTTGCACTGGACCGCCAAGGTCAAGCACGAGTACGTCGGCTTGCCATCGACCATGACGGTGCAGGCCCCGCAGGACCCCATGTCGCAAACGGGCTTGGCTCCGGTCAGGGCGGGCTCGACCCGGTCCCTGAGAGCCGAGAGCAACGTCGTCCGCGGCTCGCAGGTGACCTTCTTGGCCTGCCCGTTGATCGTGAGCTCAAGCTCCACGGTCCCCGAGAGCGTCGCCGCACGACCTTCTTGGGGAGTGGCCTGTACCGCTCCTTGAAGGACGCCGGTCGCCGCGGCCACTCCGCCAGCTCCCTTGAGGAATGAGCGCCTCGAGAGCGCGGGGACCTTCGCGTCCTTATCGGGACGCGGATCTTGTGGATCAGCCATAAGAAAGTGGACGTCGGCGCTGGAACCGACGAGATGGAGTGCTGGACGTAAACGATGGTCGGATGGACCATCGCTCCATCCTAGGTTAGGGGTCGCGGGGGCCGCACGCCATGGCGAGCCCCACGGCCTGACATGCCCTTGACAGGAGATCCACTCCCCGGGTTGGCCGGGGCCTGATTCGGGGCCGCCAAAAGCCCCCCTTAGAGGGACGAAAGACCGAAGGTGGGCGCCCAGCGCGATCTTGCTAGGCTCCCGGCGTCCCCTCTGCGTCGCAGCCCCCCCTGGCGACCCTCCTCTTCCACCGGCACCCCACCGGCCTACGGCGCCCCCCAAGGCACCGGCGACTTTCCCCATGACCCGTTACCTGGCCCCGCTTGCGGCCTTCTGTGCTTGCTTCTTTGCCGTAGCCTGCGGCGGTTCGACACCCTCGACGCTCACGATTCGCATCACCGCGCTGCCGGACGCGAAGACGACCGAGCTCGACCCGAAGTACAGCCTTGTGGCGAACTACCTATCGGAGACCCTCGGCAAGCCCGTCGAGTACGTTCCCGTCACCGACTACCGCGCGTCGGTGGAGGCTTTTAAGAACGGGGACGTGCAACTTGCCTGGTTCGGCGGCGTCACGGGCGTGCAAGCCCGTCACGCGGTCCCCGGCGCACGTGCCATCGCGTACGGGACCATCGACCCCCGGTTCCGATCCGTCTTCGTGGCCCACAAGGGCGCGAACGTGACGCCGACAAGCGAATTCCCGATGGCCTTGGCAGGGCTCGATTTCACTTTCGGCAACGCCGACTCCACGTCCGGCAGGGTCATGCCGCAGCACTTCCTGAGACTCGCCACGGGAAAGAGCCCCGAGAACTTCTTCGGAAAGGTCAACCTGAACGGCGGCAAGCATCCGATCGTCGCCAAAGCGGTGGAGAGCGGCGCGTACCAGGCGGGTGTGCTCAACTTCAAGACGTACCGGGACATGGTCCAATCCGGTGACATCGACCCCACCCTGTGCATCAAGATCTGGGAAACGCCCCCTTACGCTGACTACAACTGGACCGCCCACCCCGAACTCGACCGGGTGTACGGGACAGGCTTCACGAACCAGCTCCAAGCTGCCCTTGTGGCGATCGAGGACCCCACCCTTTTGGACGCCCTCCAGCGTCCGGACGGATTGATCAAGGCCAAGAACGAGGACTTCGCGGACATCGAGGCCATTTGCCGAGACATCGGGCTGATCGAAGATTGACGGAGGCCGGTCCGAATCCCCAGCCGGCCTTCCGGCTCAACGAGGCGGTCGTCACCCGTGGGGCGACAGCCGGTGGAGGGTCCCTGGGAGGTACGCGCGCCCTCGGGCCGTTAGACCTCACGATCCAGCCAGGTGAGCACGTGGCCATCATCGGGCCGAGCGGCGCCGGCAAGACCACCCTCCTTCGCGTCCTGGCGGGAGCCCAAGAACTCTCCGCTGGCCGGATCGAGATCGAGGGCCGGCCGCTCGCGTCGCTCCCCCCGAGCGAGCGGCGCGAATTCAGCGCGGGCGTAGGTTTCGTGCACCAGGACCACGCGCTGGTCCCCGTGCTGCGTGTCGTGCAAAACGTCGCTGCGGGGCGCCTCGGGTCACGTGGTTTTTGGAACGGCCTTCGCCGGGTCCTGCTGACCCCCAAAGGCGAGGCCGAGGAGATCCACGGGCTTCTCGAACGGGTGGGCGTCGCCGAGACCCTCTACCGACGCACGGATCAGTTGTCAGGCGGAGAGCGTCAGCGCGTCGCCATCGCCCGCGCGCTGTACCAGCGCCCGAGCGTCCTCCTGGCGGATGAGCCGGTGGCCTCCGTGGATCCAGTGCGCGCCGCAGAGATCATTGCCCTCCTCGTGGAGCTCGCGAAGGAGCGTTCGCTGCCGCTGGTGGCCAGCCTGCACGATGTCGGCCTCGCAGCCCGTTTCTTCCCCCGGGTGATCGGCCTGCGCGGCGGCGCGCTGCTCTTCGACGAGAGGCCGGGCGCTGATGGGAGGGTCGTCCTGGGCAAAGCGCTGCTGGCGGAACTCTACGGTGCCGGGGTTGACGGTGCCGAGGGACCCGAGAGCGCAGGATGATCCGGCCCAAGCGCCCATTCCCCATCGGCGGCCGAGGCGCGACCCTCGTCGCCTTGGCCCTGGCCGCATGGCTTGCCGCACTTTGGCTCGACCTTGAGCTATCGGGCCTCATCCCCAGGGAATCCGGCCGCATCCTCGGCCGCGACCTATTGGGCGCCGCGCTGCACCCGGCGCTCAACTACCAGACCGATGTGCCCCCGGGGACGCCCGCTTTCGGGATGAAGATCGCAGGCGCCCTCTGGACAACGATCCTCGTCGCTGCGGCCGCCATGTCCCTGGCGCTCCCCGCTGGCCTCGCCCTCGGCGCCCTGTCTTCGGACATCTTCTGGACCCGCGTCGCTTCCGGCGGGCGAGAGCGCGTCGGCACGGCCGGTCGCATGCTTCAGGTGGGCGCACGCATCTTCGCATCGGTGCTGCGCGCCGTACACGAGCTCCTATGGGCAGTGTTCTTTCTCGCCGCCGTTGGCCTGAGCTCCGCGTCGGCGGTGATCGCCATCGCCTTGCCCTTCACTGGCGTCATCGCAAAGGTGACTTCGGAGCTCTTCGACGAGGCCCCCCGCGGCCCGTGGCGGGCCCTGCGGCTCGCCGGAGCTCGCCCCGGCGCCGCGTGGGCCGTCGGCATCGCCCCAACCGCCCTTGCGGACGCCCTGGCTTACGGCTTCTATCGCTTCGAATGTGCCCTGCGCTCGGCGGCGGTGCTGGGGTTCTTCGGCGTGCCGACGATTGGCCTTGCGGTGGCGCAGTCCTTCGAGAACCTCCAATACGGGGAGATGTGGACCTACCTCTACTCCCTCGTGGCCCTGGTGCTCATCGCCGAGCGCACGAGCGCGGCCGCCCGCCGCAGGCTCCAATGAACCGCTCAGAACAAGTGCGGGCGCTTCACCGCTCGAGGCCGAAGAGCCGCTTCCTGCGGATCGCCGCGGCGGTCTTTGTGGCGCTGGCGGTCTATGCGTGGCTTGGCGGGACGGTCGAAGCGGGCGAGCTTTTCACCCAGCGCCGCGCCGACAACCTATGGCGCTTCCTCAGCCGGGATGCCCTACCCAAGGAATCCCGCGACGCGGCCGCGGCGGTGGACGGGATCGCCGCCAAAGCATGGGCAACGCTCACCTCTTTGGCGGCATGGGCCCTCCATGGGTCCCAGGGCCGCAACATGCACGCCGCCGGCGCGACCCTTGCGCTCGCGGTCCTCGCGTCGGTGCTCGCCGCCGCCGTGGGTCTCGCCCTTGCGCCTTGGACCGCGAGAACGATCAGCGCGGCACAGGAGCCATTCGAGTCAGGGGGCCGCAGGGACATCCGAAGGGGAGGGGCCGCCGCAAGGATCCGATCTGCCGCTGGTTCCATCGCGAGGCTCATCTGCGTCCTGATGCGCGCGATCCCCGAGTACATCCTCGCGTTCCTCCTCGGGGCCACCCTTCCGAGCCCCGCCTGGGCCGCGGCCCTCGCCCTCGTGATTCACAACGGTGGAATCCTGGGGCGTCTTTTCGGAGAGACCTTCGAGAATCTCGACCAGCGGCCCGCGAGGGCCTGGTACGCAGCCGGTTCCCCCCGCCTCACGACCGCGATCGGTGCCCAGTTCCCCGCCGCGATGCCACGCCTTCTGACCTACTTCTTCACGCGCTTCGAGTCGTGCGTGCGCGAATCTACGATCCTGGGAATGCTCGGGTTCGTCTCCCTGGGGCACTGGATCGTGCAGGAGCGCGCGGCCGGCCACTACGACGAGATGCTCCTCTTGGTCATGATGGGAGCCTTCATCGTGATCATTGGAGACTTCGTTTCTTGGATTGCACGAACGATCGTCCGCCGAGCTGCGTAAGGATGCGCCCTCCCACGCCATGAGAATCACCGACGCCCCGAATGGCCCTGCGCCGCCGCCCGACCCAAGCCCCCACAGTCCTGCGGGCCCGGCCCAAGCCTCGGACACCGAACCCATGGTTCGTTTGAAGGGCCTGGTCAAGCACTTCGGCGACGTGCATGCCCTACGCGGCGTCGACTTGGACCTGCCCCGCGGCCCGGTTGGGCTTCTCGGGCCCAACGGCGCCGGCAAGACCACCCTCATCGGACTCCTCCTTGGCCTGCTGGAGCCGACGGCCGGAGAGGCGCGGGTGGCGGGGCTCTCGCCCACCACCCGGAAAGCGCGCATCGCGATCCGCAGGCGAGTCGGCTACATGCCCGAGAGCGACTGCCTCCTACCGGGCATGAGTGGCGTCGAGCTCGTCTCCACCCTTGGGAAGCTCACGGGCCTCTCCCGGCAGGACGCCATGACCCGCGCCCACGAGGTCCTTGATTACGTCGAACTGGAGGAAGCCCGTTACCGTCCACTCGACGGTTACTCCACGGGCATGAAGCAGCGACTCAAGCTCGCCCAGGCATTGGTGCACGATCCGGATCTCCTGCTCCTCGACGAACCGACCAACGGGCTCGACCCTAAGGGCCGCCGGCACATGCTGTCCCTTGTCGAGGATCTTGGGCGCAACCAAGGCAAGAACGTCCTGCTTTGCTCGCACCTGCTCCCCGACGTGGAGAAGACATGCGATCACGTGGTCGTGATGGTCAAGGGGAAGACCGTTCTCCAGGGGGCCATCGCAGAGCTCACCGCGGCGGAGGCCACGCGCATCTCCATCGAGACGGAGGAGCCAAGCCCGGCGTTCCAGCAGACGCTCATTCAAGCAGGCTACGTTTGCGAGGAACAACACGGGGGCCAGGGCGCCCCCGGGGACCCACGGCGCTTCATGGCGACGCTTCCCTCTCACCTGAACGACGCTGACGAACTCCTTGGGCTGGCTGCCCAGACGGGGACGATCCTGCGCAGCTTGGCGCCCGTTCGATCCACCTTGGAACAGGTGTTCCTGCGCGCCGTCGACGACGACGCCGCGGTCGTGCCCCCCAACACCCCGCAGGAGCCCACCGCATGAAGGCCGTCACCCATACCGAGGTCTACCGTCCGTTCAAGGGGGAGTTCCGCAGGTTCCCCATGGCTGCGCTCACGCTCGCGTGGTCCGGCATCCGTATCGGCTTCCGCAAGAAGATGCCGATGCTCGTGCTGTTTCTGATCCCCGCCGTCACGACCATCGTCTTCAGCTTCATGGTGCAGCTGAAATTCCTGTCTCTTATACACATCTGACGCTGCCGACGATATGCCGTGTG
>CAJXRJ010000109.1 GCA_913058555.1 uncultured bacterium | reverse complement strand
GCGCGGGATGGCGCAGGGCAGATCTCCGACCCCCGACCTGTGGGGTCCGCGGCGAATGCGGCCTGCCGCCTCCGGATCGTCGAGGAGTGGCGCCGGCTTGGGCTGGAGGCCAGCATCCAGGAGGCTTTTGGTTCCTACCCGCGCCACAGGTCTGCGGGAACGGTCCGCAACATCGTGGTGCGGCTTCCGGGCACCGGCGAACTCCGGGGAGAGCGCCAAGCGATCCTATGTATGGCCCACTACGACTCCGTCGCAGCCGGGCCCGGGATCGGCGACGACCTGGCCGGCGTGGCGGCATGGCTCGAAGTGGCCCGGGCGTTGAAGGCGCTGCCGCCGCTGCGGCGCGATGTGATCTTCCTCCTTGAGGACGGGGAGGAGCAGGGACTCTTGGGGGCGGAGGTCTTCGCGGCCCAGCATCCTTGGTCAGCGGAAGTGGGGGTGGTGGTCAATCTCGAAGGGCGCGGGACGCATGGGCCCAGCCGGATGTTCGAGACAGGGGCCGACAACGATTGGCTCGTGAAGGCATTCGCCCGGGAAGCGAAGGCGCCCAGTGCGTCCTCGATTTCAACCGAGATCTATCGGCGCATGCCCAACGACACCGACTACACCGTTTGGCGTGAGCGCGGCATTCCGGGCTTGAACTTCGCGTTCATCGACGGCGTGACTTCGTACCACACGCCGCTGGATGACCTTGAGTCTCTGTCTAAGGCGTCTCTCCAGCATCACGTTCAGAACGGGCTTGATGCCGTCCGCGCCTTAGACGGCGCCGAGATCCCCGCCGCGGAATCTCTGTCGCGGGGCGACGCCGTGTTCTTCGACTGGCCTGGGATTGGGCTCGTCACGGTGGGGTACTCGAGTGCGCGGGCGCTTTCCGTTTTTGCCCTGCTTCTGTCGTTCCTCGCTGCGGCCCTATGGCTTCGCCGCATGGAGGTGCGTGTCCGTGGCGTCCTTGGCGGCTTCGCCTTCGTGGCGATCGTGGTGGCCGCGGCGGTGGCCGCGGGGTACGGCGCCAGGCTTGGCATAGGCGTGCTGGGCGTGACGGCCATCGAGCACGTCGCGCGACCGAGCTTCGTCGTGGCGGCGACGCTTGGCAGTGCGATGCTTGGCTTCTTCTTGGCCAGCTGGGCCCTTGGACGATTCTTGGCGGCGGCGGAGGTCGCTGTGGCAACCGGAGTCCTGCTCGGGCTGGGGGCCCTCGCCCTCGGGTTCTCTGTCACCGGCGGTGCTTATCTGCTGCTGGTGCCTTCCCTGGCGCTCAGCGTCTCGATGGTGCTAACGGTGGGTCTTCGGGACCGGACGCTTGCGACGGGGATCAGCGCGGCCATAGCAGTGGCCTTCACGGGTGTCCTTTGGGCGCCCCTGCACGCGGCGGTCATCGCCGCCTTTGGATCGGGGGCTGGCGCGATGCTCGCTGGGCCCTTGGCTGTGACGGTGGCCATCCTCGCGATTCCGGCGGCGGGTCGTAGCACGTCCGTTTCTTGGCTTGGGCTTTGCGCGGCCCTAGTGGCCCTCGCTTCCGGCGGTCTGGCGACCTACTTCCCGGTGTACAGCCCCTTGGCCCCGGCCCACGTCGACATTGTCTTGCGGTCGGAGGCGGGCAAGTCCCACGTGCGACTCCGGGGTGCGGGCGCCGCCCAGGCATGGTTCCGGCGAGACGCTGGGGGGGACTTTGACCGCGAGGACTTCGCCGAGGAAGCCGGAGGGGCGACCCAGCTTGAGATTCTGGACCGCGGCACTCGCGCCGATGGCACCGGCTACGTACGGGTCCTCATGACTCCCCAGGAAGGATCGGATGTGTTGCGGGTGGCTGCCACCGGCGCCCAAGCGCTGTCCGTGCAAGGTCATCCGGGCTTGCCCTCAGGCACCGACATCCTTGGGCCGTCTCCCTCCGGCCACGAGGTCGTGCTAGACCTGACGGCGGGAGTGCCGGTGACTCTTACGGCTCGGGACGTTCACTTCGGCCTCAGGGAGCCTCGCTTCGGGCGCTTCGTGGGGCGCTGGCTCGAGGCCCGGCCGGATGACACGGTGCCATCGAGGGATGGGGACCGTTACGAGTTGGTCACGAGCTGGGAGATCCGCAAGGACGCTGCCCTTGGATCCCTTGAGGCGAAGGGCCGATGAGTTGGAGCCGCATGATCTGGAACCTTTTGACTCGAGCGCGCGGGCTAGCCATGGGGGTCGCCCGGGTGCTGCCCATTCTCGGCGTGGCCTTCTTAGTTGCCTGCGGGGGCGAGACCAAGCGCCTGCCCAACGTGGTCCTCGTCATCGGGGATACGCTGCGGGCGGACGCCCTCTCCTTCCAGGGCGGGATGCCTGGGGCGACGCCGTACGTGGAGAAGATCGCGGCCCAGGGAGTGCAATTCACCCAGGCGCGCTCCCATGCTCCATGGACTCTGCCCTCGACGGCGTCTTTGCTGTCGTCGCTGCATCCGCTGGAGCACGGGGCGGGGGGACAAGTGCCGAGGTTCAAGAAGATGGACGAGTCGGTCACGACGATCACTCGCACGTTCAAGGACGCTGGATACAAAACCCACGCGATCGTCAACGTGACCTTCCTCGACCCGCGAGCCCTCGGGGTGACGCGGGACTTCGACACGGTCGACAATCGCTCATTCGAGTCCAACCTCGAGACGCGCATCGCGCGGGACACCACGGCGGCGGCGCTCCAGTGGATGGAAGAGAACGCGTCCGATGGGCCGTTCTTCCTGCTCGTGCATTACTTCGATCCCCACTGCGTGTACGCACCGCCCAAGGTCTTCCGCGAGCGCTGGGCGGCGGAACCGGACAAGGCCACCGATTGGACCTTCGGGACGCGGGAGCAGATGATCGCTATCCGCCAGGGAGCGCTGGTTCCCGACGCTGAGACGATCGCGCGGGCCTATGCGCTTTACCGCGGCGAAGTGGCGTACTTCGACGCGGAAGTGGGGCGCCTTGAGGCGGGGTTGATGGCCCACAGCGCAGAAGGGGACACCATCTTCGCGTTGACGTCGGACCATGGCGAAGAGTTCATGGACCACGCCGGTTTTGAACATGGCCACTCGCTCTTCGACGAGCTGGTCCGCGTGCCATTGATCCTACGGGCCCCCGGACGACTTACGCCGGGGGTGATCGATGCGCCGGTGCGCCATATCGATGTGGCCCCAACGTTGGCGGAGCTTTGCAACCTGCCCGTGCCCGCGCAGTTCGTGGGCCGGAGCCTGGTGGGTCTGGCGAACGGCGAATCCGAGGACGTCCCGCGCGGGACGCTGGCCCATGGCAATTTCTGGGGGGCCCCCCTCGATAGCTGGACCAAAGGCGGCTGGAAGCTCATTCGCAAAGGCGACGGCTCGCTCATGCTCTTTGATCTCAGGGAGGACCCCAAGGAGCTAGTGGATCTCAGCTCGACGAAAGAGGAGCGCGTGAAGTCGATGCTGGCCGAAATGGAGACCGTTACGAAGGGCATGGAAGCGCTCAATCGCGGCACTTCTGCAAGTCTCGACGCCGCCACGAAGAGCCGCCTCGAAGCCTTGGGTTACGGCCCTGGTGAGGGCCGACGGCCAGAGTCAGCGGAAGACGGCGAGAAGTGACCAACGAACCCCCAGGGAGAACGTCTGGCCGGAACTACCTGACGCAGAAATCCTCGAGGACCAGCTCTAGCTCCACTCGGCCCCGCCAATGGCTAAGTCGCGGCGTGTAGACGATGTCGAGGGGGCGTCCGATACGCAGCTCGGGCTCGCGTTTCGCCATGCCGAACGCCAGGGCCTTGAAGACCACGGCGCCCGACCGAATCTGCAGGAGCATGTGAGTGCGGTCCTGGCCGATGATGCGCGGCATGTCGTCGAGGCGAACATCCTCGCTCATGAGGATCGGCTTGGGGTTGCGTTCGCCGCAGGGCTCGAGGCGCATGATCTGGGCCATGAGGGAAGAGTCGAGCCCCTCAAGGCGCACCCGGGCGTCGATCTGCAGCCGCTTGCCCTCGCTGTCGCGGCCGAGCTCGGCCGCGCGGGCGACGAGGGAGTCGCGGAGGGGGGCGAGGTTCTCGCGGGCGATCTCGCAGCCCGCCGCCATGGCGTGCCCGCCGAAGCGACGCATGTAGGGCGCTCCGGCCTTCATGATCTCGAGCACGCTGACGCCGTCCACCGAGCGGGCGCTTCCGCGGCCGGTTCCCTCTTCGTCGATGCCGATCACGATCGCCGGCCGATTGAATCGGTCCACGAGGCGTGAGGCCACGATGCCCACCACGCCTGGGTGCCAACCCTCACCGCCGACGACGAGAACATCATCGCCGCTGCGGGCCTCGGCCTCCACGAGGGCCTCTTTCAGCACGTCTCGTTCCACGGCGCGGCGGCGCTCGTTCAGGGTTTCGAGGGTCTCTGCGCAGGCCCGGGCTGAAGGGGCGTCCTCGGCCAGCATCGTCTCGACCGCACGGGCGGCGCTGTCCATGCGGCCGCTCGCGTTGATGCGGGGGCCAATCTGGTAGCCCACATCCTCGGGCGTTAGATCCCGGCCGCTGAGCCCAGTCCGCTCGAGGAGCGCCATCATCCCGGGGGAACGGGTATCGCGCAGGGCGCGTAGTCCAAAGTGAACCAGGACCCGGTTCTCCTCCACCAGGGGCACCACGTCGCAAACCGTCGCGATCGCTACGTAGCCAATCGCCTCGAGGAGGAACGCCCGTAGATCGGGCCGGACCTTTTCCGAGCCGCTGATTCGCTGGCAGGTGGCCCACGCGAGCTTGAAGGCCACGGCGCTGCCGCAGAGTTCCCGGAACGGGTACTCGGAGTTCGGCAGCTTCGGATTCACCAGGGCGAAGGCCGGCGGGAGGTCGCCGTCGGGGGGCTCGTGATGGTCTGTCACGATCACGTCGATGCCCTCGGCAACGAGGGCAGCGATGGGCTCGACCGCGGACGTCCCGTTGTCCACGGAGATCACCAGGGTGGCACCTACCTCGAGGGCCTTCTTGACGCTGTGGTCGCCGAAGGAGTAGCCGTCACGCGTGCGGTGGGGGATGTGCCATCGGACCTTGGCGCCGAGAACCTGGGCAAAGCGCACGAGCAGGACCGTTCCGCTCACTCCGTCCACGTCGTAGTCGCCGTGGATGAGGATCGTCTCGCCCGTCTCCGCGGCACGCTGGAGGCGCTCGGCGGCTTTCGCCATGTCGGGCAACGTCGCCGGGTCGTGTAGGCTGAGCAGGGTGGGGCTCAAGAGATCCTTGACGTCCGCCGCGCTCTCGTGGCCGCGGTTCACCACCAGCCGGGCGAGGACCTCGGGGATGCGCTCGGAATGGACCAGCCGCCGCACGATTTCGAGATCGGGGGAGTGAACGGACCAGCTCTCAGGGAGTTCGCCGTGGTCTGGGGTGCCAGGCTGCGGAAGATCCGAGGGGTCCGAAGAGAGCTTGGATCCAGATGGGGAGGTCGCCATCTGCCTACGGTAACAAGCGCGCGATGGCCCCGACACGTCATTGACGCACGGGAGCGGGGCGGTTCTCGCCCGGGCGCCCCCGATGTGCGATCATTTCCCCGGGTCATGGGAGCCTGCGCCACCGGACGCGGAGTCGGGATCACTGCCCGAATCCGCGTTCCCTGGCACAGACCCCCAGCGGCCCGTCCATCAACCACCATTCCATCCGATGAGCCTCGACTCCAATCCGAATTCCCCGAGTTCCCGCGGGGCCTCCAAGGGGGACAATCCATTTCGCGCACTGCCCTCGGTGGATGAGATCTTGAAGCAGCTCAACGGCGAGATCATTGGGGGGGAGTCGCGCCTCGCTGCGATTCCCCAGAGCGTGCGCGCCGAATTGGCCCAGGGTGCCCTCGCTGACTTGAGGACCCGGATCGGAAAGGAGTCGCTGAGTGCCGCGGCCGTCGAGGATCACATGGCGTCGGGCGCATTCGCTGCGGAGCTCCTGGAACGCTGCCAGCGCGAGGCCGGCCGGGGCGTCGTTTCGGCCGTCAACGCCACCGGGGTCGTGCTACACACCAACCTTGGCCGTGCGCCCGTTCACCCTGAAGTCGCGGCCCGCATGGCCACGGCGGCGTCGGGGTATTGCGTGCTCGAGATGGACCGCTTTTCGGCCAAGCGCAACGAGCGCGACGGCCGGCTGGGCGTGCTCTTGGCGCGGGCAACGGGAGCGGAGACGGGCATCGCAGTCAACAACTGCGCCGCCGCGGCGTTCCTCATGATGCAGACGTTCGCTGGGGGGCGCGAGGCCATCGTGAGCCGCGGCGAACTCGTGGAAATCGGTGGGTCCTTCCGTGTGCCAGACGTGATGGCCCGTGCGGGCGCGAAGCTGGTGGAGGTGGGCACAACGAACCGCACGCGCATCGGGGACTACGATGCGGCGGTGACCGACGACACGGGGCTTTTGATGAAGGTCCACACGAGCAACTTCCGTGTCGTTGGATTCACCGAGGAAGCCGACGCAGCCGATATCGCCAAGCTCGGCCGCGACCGCGGCATCACGTCCGGTTGGGATCTTGGCTCCGGTCGCTTCGAGGCCGCGGGGGCAAAGTCCCTCGACGTCGTGGGCGACGAAACCGTCGTCCGCGACGCCGTCGCATCGGGCATGGACGTGGTGGCGTTCTCCGGGGACAAGCTTCTCGGTGGCCCCCAGGCGGGACTGATCGTCGGCCGGCGAGCGGCCATTCGTGCGCTACGCAAGAACCCCATCTACCGCGCCGTTCGCCTCGACAAGGTGGCTCTTTCCGGGCTTGAAGCGACCCTCGAGATGCTGGCGACGGGCCGCGGGGACGAGCTCCCATCACGCAGGCTCATGCACTTGACGCGCGAGGACCTGCGCCCCGTGGCGCTCCGTATCGCGGCGGCCCTCAATGCGCTTCCGCCATTCCGTGCGGACGTGATCGACTCGGAGTCCCAGCCGGGAAGCGGCAGCGCGCCAACGGTGTTCTTGCCGTCGGTGGCGGTGCGCATGCATTGGACGGGGGGCGGCGCCCAGGCCCTGGCGGAAGCCCTGCGCGCCGGGGAGCCGCCCGTGTTCGTCCGCGTCCAAGACGACGCGGTGCTGCTCGATCCCAGGGCCCTCTTGGACGGCGACGCAGATCGCCTCATTGCGGCGTTCCACGGTCTCGCCGGTTCTTCCTCTCCGCAGAAGTAGCGGGAATTCGTGGGGCGCGTGGTCGTCCCCTTCTCCGAATGGAAGCACGAGACGAGGAAGCGAGCGACATCGCCATAGGGATCGTGGGACTGGGCGCCGTTGGCTTGCCGCTGGCGACGCTTTTCTCGCGGGCCCCGGGGGTGTCGCTCATCTTGCTCGATGAGTCGGAGGAGCGGCTCGACGCGATCCGGCGCGGGGAGTCGCCCCATTCGCACTTCGAGGGGCGATACGTGGCGGAACTCGAGGACGCTCTTGTCACGGCAGACCCCGCTGACCTCAGCGCAGCAGACGCGGTGGTTTTCTGTCTCCCGACTCCCCTCACCGAGTCCCGGGAGCCGGACCTCTCGGCGGTCTGCGCCGCGGCGGAGGCGGCGGCGCCACACTTGGCGCCGGGCACGCTCGTCGTGCTCGAATCCACGACCTGGCCGGGCACGACGCGTGAGGTGTTCGGGGAAATCTTTGGGGGCGTCGAGGATGTTCATCTCGCCTACTCGCCCGAGCGTGTCGATCCCGGAAGGGTGGACCCGAGCCGCCCCGACGGGGATCCCTTGGGCGCCCACGTGCCCAAACTCGTGGGGGGCGTGACTCCCGCGGCTACGGAGCGGGCCGTGGGCCTTTACCGCCGTGCCTTTGCCGAAGTCGTGCCGGTGGCTTCGTCCGATGTGGCAGAGGCGGCCAAGCTCGTTGAGAACATCTACCGGGCCGTGAACATTGCCCTGGTGGGGGAATTGAAGATCGCGTTCGACGCCATGGGCATCGACGTGTGGGAGGTGCTCGACGCGGCGTCGACCAAGCCCTTTGGATTCACGCGCTTCGACCCGGGTCCGGGGATGGGGGGGCACTGCCTGCCCATCGACCCCTTTTACCTTTCGTGGGCGGCCCGTCGGGCGGGGGCCGAGGCCCGCTTTGTCGAGCTCTCCGGCGAGATCAACCGGGCCATGCCCGCGTATGTGGCCCGCAAGACGGCGGCGGCCCTTGCCTCTCGGGGGATCGATGGGGCGAGCGCCCGAGTCCTGCTTGTGGGGGTGGCGTACAAGCGCGGCGTGAACATCGTGGAGGAGTCGCCCGCGTTCCCGCTCGCAGAAGAACTCTCGTCCCTGGGGGCGTCCATTGCGTACTGCGATCCGCTCGTGCCGGAGTGTTCCCTCGGGGAGGCACTCGAGCTCACGGATGAGGTCTTGGCCGCCTTCGATGTCGCCGTGATCCTCGTGGATCAGGTGGGGGTTCAGTTCGAACGGATCGTGGAGTCGGAGATCCTGGTCGTGGACACCCGGGCTGTTCTTCGGGAGGCGCTGCGAGGCGAGCCCCGGTACTTCGTCGGCTAAGGGTCGGCTAAGGGTCGGCTAAGGGTCGGCGCGTCATCCGAATCCACGCCCGCTACGTCGGCCCCAATCCCCCATGGCGTCAAACTACGCGGGGCTCGGACGTCCCTTGCTGGCACGAATTCGGCGCGTACTTCCGGATTCGCCGTCGGTGGCGCCGACTTCACCCACGAACTAGCGCGGCACGTCTTCCACGGGGACCCCGCGGGGCTTACAGTCGCTCGCCATGCAACTGAAGAAGAACAAGCGCCTCACGGACTACGCAGCCTGCGCCGGCTGAGCTGCGAAAATGCCCATGGGGCAGCTCACGCAGGTTCTGCGTGACATGAAGCAGTTTGATGATCCCCGATTGCTCGTTGGACCTAAGTCCGTCGATGACGCTGGAGTTGTGCTCCTAGGCGCGAGCGAGGGACTCCCGCCCGGTCACGAGATCGCCCTGGTACAGACCGTCGATTTCTTCCCGCCCGTGATCGACGACCCGTACCTCTACGGGGCGGTGGCCGCGGCGAACTCCCTTTCCGACGTGTATGCCATGGGCGGGCGTCCCATCAGCGCCCTGAACCTGGCGGGGTTCCCCAAGGGGTTCCGCGAGGAATGGGTTGCCGACATCTTCCGTGGGGGCTTCGAAAAGGTGGCTGAGGCCGGGGCGGTGGTTGCCGGTGGGCACACCGTGGAATCGCCGGAGCCGCAGTTCGGATTCGCCGTAACGGGGGTCGTGGACCGGGCTCAGCTCACGGCCAACGGCGGGGCGAAGCCAGGGGACGTCATGTACTTGACCAAGTCCTTGGGCATGGGCTCGATGACGACGGCGGGCAAGTTCAAGAAGGCGGACGAGGCGGATGTCCGCCGCGCTGCCGAGCAGATGGCCACCTTGAACAAGGACGCGGCCCTTGCGATGAACGCGGCCGGCGCCCATGCGTGCACCGACATCACGGGGTTCGGGCTGAACGGACACGGCCGGAACATCGCCTCGGGTTCGAACGTGGCGCTGCGGTTCGAACTCGCCAGCATTCCGTTTTTCCCCGGCGCCAGAGACCTCGCGGCGAAGGGCGTCGTATCGGGCGGCGTTGGGCGCGGGAAGTTGGCCCTTGTTGGCGAGGTGAAGGTTGCGGATGGGCTCGATCAGGCTCTCGTGGACATCACCTACGACGCAGAGACCTCGGGGGGATTGCTGATCATCCTGCCCCCTGAGAACGCCGCGAAGCTCGAAGACGAGCTGAGCGCGAGGGACGTTGCCGTCCACCGTGTTGGAGAAGTGACCGACCGGATCGGTGACCATTACATCGAGCTTGTCTAGGGCCAACATGAAGACACTCTCCATCCGCCTTGCCGAGTGGGGCGGGGCCCCCTTTCCTGTTCTCCTTGCCGCGCTGCCTTTGGTGATCGGGACTTCGTGCTCTTCGGTGCCTTCGGGCGACGGGGGAGACGGCCAGGCCGGCACTCGAAACCTGACGATCGAGCCCATCAGTGAGCCGCTGCTCATGGATTCGGGCTGGGCGATGGAGGTGGCTTACGAAGGCGACGTTCGCATCAACGGCGTCGCAGCGGGCGAGTTCCGCCGGGCGACCCCTGGGGATGAGATTGCGACCGTTGATCGATTGGGGAGGATTCGCGTTCTCCACCGGGAGGGCAGCGGGTTCGACCAGACGGCGCTCACCGACTCCCTGGAGATCATGGGGATCGTCGGCGCGCAGCACCCCGGCGGGGAACTTGTTCAGGTGGCAGCGGGGGACTTGGATCCCAATGCGCCCGGGGACGAGATCGTGGCGGTGGGGAAGGCGGAAGGTGGAGAGGACGACCCTGGCCTGGGCCTGGTGCGCGTGCTCAGCCGATCCGGGGAAGGCGGCGCTTGGGTAGAGCGGCGCGCCGTGACGCCCGCCCTCGTGCACGCTATCGCTGTGGGCGACGTGCTGCCGGATCGCCCGGGCCTTGAGTTTGTCTTCGCTGGCTTCTTCGGCGAGGCGCTCGTCGGCTACATCGACGGTGCGTCCGGGACGCTGCTTGTGGATTCCCTGGGTGCCCAGCACAAGGGCAACGCCAAGGGCGTCTGCTTGATGTCCGATGGGATTGTCCTGGCGTGCGACGATGGGAACACCGTGCGGTATCGACGGACACCCACAGGGGCTTGGACGCTCATCGGGACGAAGCAGCACGGCGCTGCGCTCGCCCGGATCGCCGCTTTCGACAAGCAGAGCGTGGCCGTTTGCGCCAACGACGGAACCTTCCGACTACTGCGAGGTGACGGCTTCTCCCAGACTACGATGCTCCATCGAGTTGGCAACCGCCTGAGGGGGTCTGTGATCGTGGATGTCGATCCTTCGAACCCTGGTCCCGAGGCCTGCACGGCCGGCTACGACGGTGAGATTCGAGTGGTCTACCTGCATCCCAATGCGGAACTCAGCCGCAACGGGGTGATGGGGTACTCGACGACCAAGAAGTCCGTGGCCCGCGATACCGCGAAGATTCATCACCTGGCCACCGGGGACATCGATGGCTTCGGCCCTTGCCTTGTGAGCTGTGGCTATTCCGGCGACGTGCTTGTCGTCTACCCAAAGAAGTAGCAGGTTCACTTGCCCGAAGGACCCTTCTCCGTCCCGCCGCCCCGGCGGGACGTTTACGCAGGCCTCGACGCCCTTGAGGTGTCCGGAGCCCATGTGGAAGGCCCGCCTTGGATCCTCGGGCACCGCGGGGCGCCGAGGGAGGCGCCTGAGAACACCCTCGCGAGCCTGCGCCGGGCGATTGAGCTTGGACTGGATGGCGTCGAATACGACGTGCGGGCCTGTGCGAGCGGGGACCTTGTGGTCATTCACGACGAGCGGCTTGAGCGCACCACCGACGGCCAGGGGCCCATTGGCCGGTTGGATCTGCGCGGGCTTTACGCCGTGGACGCAGGCGGGTGGTTCAGCAAACGCTTCACCGGCGAGCCGATCCCGGTCCTCGATGAAGCGTTGACGATCACGATGGAGCGCCGCGGGAGCGGGCCGTTGCACATGATCGAGCTGAAGGAGCAGGGACTGGTGGGGCGCCTCGACGAGCTGCTGTCCCAGCACCATCCGCCGATCGCATGCCGCGTGGCGAGCTTTCGCCGGGACGTCTGCCTGGAGGCGCGGGATCATGGGATGAAGGCGATGCTCCTCTCGGAGGTTCCGAGTGAGGACGACCGCCGATTCACGCGGGACGAGCGAATGGCCGCCTATGGCGTTGGCCCAGGGGGCTGGACGCACGAGGCCCTGGGGGAGGACTGGTCGCATACCGAGCAGTGGGCCTGGGGTATCGATGACCCTGTTGAGCTCCTCGCGCTCTGCCGGCGCCCCATCTACGGGATCAACACGAACGAGCCCCACCGGGCCCTGGTGGCACGCGCCCTTGCGAAGCTGGAGCCAGATCCGGCTATCGCCTATCCCGTTCACGTGCCCGAGCTCTACGTGGAGCCTGAGACCCTTGAGAATCGGTCCCGCGGCGAGTGGTTTGGGACCTGGAATTCCCACGTGACGGTCACGAATCCCTTCGCCCACGCCGCATCGGCGCGGGTGTCGGTCTTCCTGCCCCACGGTGCCTTTGAACTCGATGGCTTGCCCCACGTCTTTGATCTGGAGCCCCACGAAGAGCGGACCGTCCGGTTCCGTATCTCCGGTGGTGCCCGCGAGCCCGGGCCGGACCCTCTGGTAGGCGTTCTGCTCACGTGGAAGCAGGGCACGGTGCTTCCGTCGGGCCCCGCTTCCCAAGAGGCTTCGGGCGTGGAGCTCAGAGCCGGGGGCCAGTTGCTGTTCGACGCGCCGATTCGCCGTCGACGGATCGCGACCGCGGACGGCCTCGCGCGGCGGTTGGAAATGCTCAACGAGCGGCCGGGGGATGCGCGTGCCACCATCACCGCCAGGCGCCTCGGCGGCGACATGATCTTGACCCTGGAGAACCCTGGGGCCCTCAGGGACGCTCACCTTGTCGCGCGCCTCGGCGGCGACGTTGTCCGCGGCGGCAAGGGCATGCGCCTGCGCCTGCCCGAACGGTTCGACTCCGTGCCCGTCGGCGTCCCGTTCTCCTGCGGGATCGAAGGGGTCACCGAAGACGGCGAACCGAGGCTTCGACGTTGGTCCGGTGGATTGCCCGGGGGCATCGGCCACGGGTCGCCGGGGCTGCTTTTGCCGCTCGGGAAGGGCTAGCGGATCTTGGCCTGGTCCCGGCTTGGGGCCCGGTTAGGCGGCCTGGTCGGTGTCCTTCGCCGGATCCTTCGCCGTGTCCTTTTCCGTGTCCTTTTCCGGGCCCTGTGCCGCGCCCCTTTCTGGGCTTCGAACGAGTTCGCGCTCGATGATGCCGCGAAGCTCCTCTCCGTCTTGGATAGGCCCTTTGAATTCGAACATCGTCGCCGCGTCGGTGTCTTCTCCGATGCGGATCTGATGCTCGTAGATCGGCTCGTCGTTGATGGTCACGTTGGTGCGAGTTGATTCCACGTCGATGACGTTGTGGTCGCCGAAGCCGATGCGCTCCCCGTCCGCGGGGTAGGCAAACGTGCGGCCTTCACGGTCGACGTGGAGGAAATTCTCGGCGCGCCTGGACTTCTTGGCGAAGTGGACCGTGAGGGCTCCGGCGGTGAGCGCACTGGCTCCCAAGACGTACGGCGCCAGGTGATCGGCTCCGCTGAATCCGACGATGAACGTCGCAACGAAGGTCATGAGTCCCAGGAGGCCCAGGAAGCAAGCGATCGCGGGGACCGGCATCTTGCGGATGACGAAATGATGCTGATCGGAGAAATGGACGTATTGGAACTCGAGGTCCGTGAGATCCCCCTGCGCCCTCCGCCGGCGCAGCCCGGCGATGACCGAGGCGAGAAGGCCGATCGCGATGCAGTGGAAGGGCGTGAGCAGCAGGAGCGCAAGCTTCGGAAAGGCCGATCCATCCACCGACAGGACCGCCTGCGATGGATCCGTCGGGTTCACGTAGGTGATGACCTCCGCGCCCTTTGGGTGGGCCTCCACGGCGCGGGAGGCGTAGGCCTCTCCACCGCTGAAATCATCCAGGAAGGAGTACCTCTTGCCCGTGTAGTCACGGCCGTCGAACCGGTACTGGAAGTGGATCCGCGGCGTGTAGGAACTGCCGTCCGACCCGTGGGATGCATCGATCTTGGATGCGGTCACCACTCCGGGGACCTGCTCCCAATGGGCGCGGGCCTCCCTCTCCTGGAGGTGCGCCCGGACGAAGTATCCGTCGAAGAGCGCCAGCATCCCGGAGACCATGAGCGCGAAGCACCCGAGCACGACGATCGCGCCGCGACCTTTCAGTTTCTTGTTCGCCATAGAGGACCTCCATGGGCGGTTCGGGCGCGGGGCCGCCGCAACTGGTCACCTTCGGCGACATCTATGGGGGGGTGCCCCGTGATGGGACCTGCCCCAGGCGTTACAGCTGGACGAGGGACACGTCGTCAACGGTGACCGTTCGGGTACCCGTGGTCTGGATCTGGATGCGGACCGTTTGAGCTCCCACGGGGGCGGGGGCCTGAAGCACGCCGCTCGTGAGGTCGGTGGCTGGGCTGAGCCCCTGGGAGAACTGGGCCATCGTTGCGCCCTGGGAATTCAGGTAGGAGGCCTGGACCTGTCTCTTATACACATCTCCGAGCCCACGAGACTAGGCATGA
>CAJXRJ010000108.1 GCA_913058555.1 uncultured bacterium | reverse complement strand
GTGCCGGGTAGAGGCTTGGTCGCCCCTTGCACTTAGGGCGAAATTGCGCCCTCCGAGGGCCTGCTTGTGCCAGGCGCGGGCGTAAGTGCCTGCGATTCAAACGCCTCCTTGCACCCCGAGCACAATCTATGACGCCAGTTTCTAGGGGATTCGTTGGTTTGCGGGGATTGATCCGTCTGTTGCCCGCCCGTGACACAAAGCGGAGTGGCTTCAATGCACACTCACGGGTTGGGTTCGCAGCTGGCCTTGGCCGCCCGCTGGGCGGCGGGCCAGAGCCCCAGGGCGGAGACTCCCGGGGCGTCCTTCACTCATCCCACGCTCACCATGCAGCTCCTCCCGCGTCTGACTGTTCTTCGTTGGCTCACGGGGGCCAGCACCTTGCTCCTCCCTGTTCTGGTTCCCACGCTCGTCGCGGCGGCCATCGGAGCCACGGGAACCGCGTCCGCGCAGTCGGAGACCCTGGGGCCCGCCGCCCAAGGGGTGATCGTGAATCGAGTGGCAGAGCTCCTCGAAGAGCGATACGTCTTTCCAGAGATGGCTCAGCAATGCGCCGATGGTCTCCGGGGACTCGTCGCCCAGGGGGAACTGAAGGAGGCCCGAAGCCCAGAGGACCTCGGGAGCTTCCTCACGGAAGCGATTCGGAAAGTCAGTCAAGACAAGCACCTATTGGTCCGCCTCAGGGCGCGGCCGGAAGGGGCCTCGCCTGGCCAAGGCAAGCCGGTTCATCCGCTGCGCAAGCGGGCCCAGTTGGCCGGTCGCGCCGCGGAGAGCAACTTTGGATTCGAGAGGGTCGAGCGGCTCGACGGCAACATCGGCTACCTCGACCTGCGCTACTTCGCGAATCCACCGGAGGCCATCAGCACCGCGGCCGCGGCCATGGACTTCTTGGCGAACACGGACGCACTGATCTTCGACATGCGTCAGAACGGGGGCGGTAGCCCCGGCATGGTTCACTTCCTGTGCTCGTACCTGTTCACGGAACGCATCCACCTGAACAGCTTCTACTACCGCGAGGGGGACCGAACGGAGGACTACTTCACCTTGGAAGGGGTTCCCGGACGGCAACGGCCCGATGTGCCGGTGTTCGTGCTGACGAGCGCCTCGACGTTCTCTGGGGCGGAGGAGTTTAGCTACAACTTGTCCACCCAGAAGCGGGCGACGCTCGTGGGGGAGACCACCCGCGGTGGAGCGCATCCCGGGAACCTGTTCCCGATCAATGACCAGCTCGAGATCTTCATCCCGATCGGGCGTGCGATCAATCCCATCACAGGCACGAACTGGGAAGGCGTCGGTGTGAAGCCCCATGTTCCCGTGCCTGCGGACGAGGCCCTCGAGGCGGCGCTCGAGTTGGCGCGGCCCGCGGGTGAAGCGCATCGGTTGGCGAAGGCGGCGCGATGGGCAGAGTTCGAAGCGGCCTACGACTGGGCGGTCCTTCTCGACGACGAAAAGCAACCCGAAGCCGCGGCGGCCGCGCTCAAGGAGTGCCTGCATGGTTGCCGAGTGGGTGGTCTCCTGGACGAGAGCGGGATCAACCTGCTGGGGTATGACCTGCTGGCACAGGGGCGCACGGGCCTCGCCGTGGCCGCGTTGGGCTACAACGTGGCCACCTTCCCGAACTCCGCCAACGCCTACGATAGTTTTGGGGAAGCCCTACGTGCCCGGGGCGACCGGGTCGGAGCCCTCAAGAACTACGAACGCGCCCTGGAACTCGATCCCAAAGGACGGAACGCCGAGGCGGCCCGGGCGGTGGTGGCAGAGTTGAAGGCAGAGCTCGCCAAGGGAGGGGAGGCGAAGGGGCGCTAGGGCACGAAGGTGACGGCGACCGCTGGCGAGAGGTTCGATCCGCCGAGGGGGGTGGTGTCGCGAAAGAGCGCCTGGAAGATCCACGTCTCGCCCCCCTGGACGGCGTGGAAGCCGGGCCCCGCGGGGATTCGTGTCAGGTCGATGGGAGCCAATACCGATCCCCCGGGATCCGTCTGACGGATCTGGCCGGGGCCACGGAAGATCCCGAATGGCGCCCCGAGGCAGAGCAAACCGGCGGAGCCGGGGAGCGTGGAAATCTGGGTGCTACGGCCCACGAGGAAGGCGGCGAACTCGCCGGAGGGGGCGTTCCTCAGGGTCACCGCGAACTGGTTGAGGCCCACGGAACGGGAGCCGCTCGCACGCAGTTCAGCGGGGCCGCCGGTCGAGTTCGCGTTGGCCGTGCACGTGGCTGACCCCAGGCCTCCCTGGTTCCCGTAGGCGGCGATGCCCCTGGGGTTATCCGAAGAGAAGAGAATGTCCAGGGCCCGGTCGCCGTTCAGGTCGACGAGTCCAACGATGCTCGCGTTGACGATCGGCAATCCCACGGGGCGTTCTTCCGGGAACAGGTTGTTCCCGTCGTTGGGATACCAGCTGGTTCCCAAGAGGTCTTGAACGAAGACGAAGTCCATATCCCCATCCCCGTCCATGTCATCCGCGCGGGGCGCGGAGAGGCTGGCTGTGATGGCGGCGACGACGTGGTTGGTGACGAAGGACCCTCCGTTGTTCTCGATCCACCCGCCCGGACTGAAACCGAAGTACGCGTAGAGCAAGTCCTCGTCTCCGTCTTGGTCGACGTCCGCGAGGGTCAGTAGAGCGCTCGGGCCGAGCTGAGCGATGCCCACGGGGTTTGCAAAGTTCACCCCACCGAGGTTCTCGAAGTACTCCGGAGTGGATTGGCTATTCGCCGCAAGGACCATGTCCAGGTCCCCGTCGAGATCGGCGTCCGTGAACACGGGCACCTCGTAGAAACAGCAGGTGCCAGGCACGGCCAGGGGCGTAAGCATCCCGGCGCCGTCGTTGATGAAGAGGATGTCGCTTGGCGCCATCGGCGGTGTGGGTCCCACGAAGCCTCCCTTCACCACGTCCAAGTCTCCGTCCTGGTCCAGATCTACGACCTGCGTGTGGCCGCATGCCCCCGGGCTGATCGTCCTTGGGGCGGCGAAGGCGTTGCCGGGCAATCCGTCGAGCAAGACCAATCCCTGCGTCGTCGCAACGACGAGGTCCACGGAACCGTCGCCATCGAGATCTCCACCGTCGACCTGGGTGCTTTCCGTGGTCCAGCCCGAGAGCGCCCCTGGGACTGTGGCGATGGGCTGGCTCGGTTCGAATCCGGTCGCGGCATTGCCCCGAGACCATCGAAGGTTGAACTGGGTGTTGCCGGGCTGGGACTCGAGCATGACGAGGTCCCGAGTGCCATCTCCGTCGACGTCGACCAAGCCTGCGAGGGTGGTCAGGGGCGACGAATAGATGGTGGTCACGGGGCCAAACTGCGCCGACGCAGCGGGTGCGAGCGCGGCGAACGTAAGGGTGTAAGGGAAGGACCGCATGGACCGAGATTACGAAAACTCCGGCTTCTTGCATCCCCCACGGGCCGGTGAGATCTCGCCCGTGCATTTGTCCTCCCCGGGGCCGGCAGGGGGCGCAGGCGTTATCCCAGTGTGGCGCTATCCTGGGACCATGCGCTTACCCGGTTTACTCGTGCTCATTCTGCTCGCCGTGGCAGCGCTCCTGACGCTTTGGTGGTCCTCCGAGGCCGTGGGCCCGACGGAGACACCCACCGGGCCGGCGCTCACGGACGACCCACCCGGGCTGGAGCCGCCGTCCGACGTCGTGGCTCCCGAAGCGGACTACGTAGAGCCGGGGATCCGCCATCGAAGCGGCGTCAACGAAACGGTGGCCGATGCCGTTCCTGAGGGCGCGATCGGCAAGGGGATGGCACGGATCCTGGTCAAGGTCACAGGGGCTCCGGCCTCGGCTTGGGAGACCGCGCGGGGGCATCGCCGATTTCATCTCTACGGGACGGTCGAGGATTCCTCTCTCAGGTTCCCTCCGTTGGAGTTTGATCTCGAATCTCCTGAAGTGACCGCTCCATGGGACGTTCCCGCTGGGGTGCCGCTGCGGATCGGATTGGTGGCGCTCGGGCGGAGCGGGAGCTTCCAAGGGGCGCCATTGACGCTCTCGGAGGGGGCCACGGAAGAAATCGCCGTGGACCTGGGGCACGGGGCCGTTCGATCCGTGCAGATCACGGACGTGCCGTGCGATGCGGTGGCGGGGCTGCGTGTGGAGTGCCGCGGCGACTGGGGGGTAGTGCGACTTCCCGGTGGTCGAACCGAGTCCTTCGAAGTTCGTGCTTGGGGCGTCTCGGATCCGTCGGGGCGGGCGCTTGTGCTGGCGCCCAAGGGCAAGGACGTGGCGTACACCCTGGGACTCAAGCAGCGAGCCTTCGCCGCGGAGCTCCGCGGTGCGGAGCAGGACGGCACGCCGACCCTGAGTCCGGCTGTCCCGCTGGTCACGCTGCGCTCGGCGCCGGGGACGAAGCTCCTGGTCGAAGGAGGGATCATCGGTGCGCCATCGGACTGGACCCGCGACCATGACGAGTCGGAGGCCCACATCGTGTTGCTCCCCTCCGTCCTGCCGGAGCCGCAGCGCGTTCTTGTGGATGGCAAGTCCCTTGGGATGATCGGGCCCGACGCGTGGCCCGTGGGTCAGTCGCTCTGCCTCGACGTCGGGGACCTCCTCTGGTCGGCGGAGCTTGCCACGGTGACGTTCACCTTGCTCGGGTTCGGCAGCACAGAGGCCACATTGATCCTCTATCCCGGGTCCAACCCAGGTGGGCATTTTTCTGAGCGGGCAGGTCCGAGAAGCTCATTGGATATCAGCCTGGAGAGCTCTCGCTGGCAGTTGCCGGTGGGGGCGATCCGTGAGCCCAGTGAATGGGGAGGCGGAGCGAAGGGGCTTGGCAAGTGGGTACCAGAGACCAATGGCGACAAGTCGTGCGAGATCTTCCTGGAGCCCGGGAACTACGTTGCGTGCCTTCAGCTGAAGTCCGGGTACCGTCGGGTTCTGCTCCTCGACCCAATTGTCGTCGGGGACGAAGGGGGCCAGACCGTCCTCCTCGAAGAACCGAAGGTGCGCCGCTGGACGATCGTGCCGAGGGACGCTGAGGGGAGGCGCTGCGCTGGGTTGTCCATGCCGGGCAACCTCTGGGTCGAAGCCATCAAGCTTGCGCCTGATCAAAAAGTGCATGGTCGGTGGCCCTACGAGGGCGGACCGGAGGGCGGGCCAGAACCTTGCTTCTCCATTGAGACCTTCGGCGTCCAGCCCACCCTGGCGCGGCTCTCCCGTACGCCGGGCGCTAACGGTCGAATCGTCCCGTTGCGACCTGTGGTGTCGCTGGACGCCGCTGCAGAAGCGAATCTCGTGGCCGTGGTGCCTGTGGCGCAGCTGGTGTATGTGCCAATCGCGCCAGTGGCCGGTGGGTACCTCGGCGGTTCCGTCGACGGGGAGGTCGATGTCGGCGACGTCGAGAGGATGTTCTCCTCTGACATCGAGGTCGTTCCAAGCACGGTCGCCTACGACGAAGAGAAGGGGATCGGGGTCGCTCTTCGTAGTCCGCGGGTGACCGGCGTCATCACTGAAGCGAAGGGCGCGAACATTCAGGTTCGTGATTGGTTCACTGCGACCTCGGACGGCATCGAGCTATCGAGCGGCGGTCGCGGCCGGTTCCTCAATCTGATCTCCAAGCACGGCGTGGACCTAAGACTTCGGCTGATTCCGGGCGTCCAGCACCAGGCAAAGCACCTTCCTGCGTACCACGGCATGGCCTACGCGAATTCGACCCGGCGCCTTTGGGTTCCGGAGTGCGCGGAGCGGTTGGAGTGGTGGAACGGAGAAACTCTCGTCGGCGCCAGTGATGAGCTGGCGCTCGATGCGATCACCATCGAATGACCAAATAGGGCGGCCGGAGCCCTCCTCGCGTGGGTTTTTGCGTGGCGCGCCGTCACGCCTTGAGCTTTGGAACGCCCGCCTGGAACGCGAACGCCTGGTCGGAGCATCGTGGGGTCGGTGCGGGTCGAACGGAACACGCGGGACGGCGAGGCCGTCTCGCCAGGCGTCCCCTGCTCCATCTCCCCATCGCCATGCCCAAGCCATTTCGCCGCGTCTGGAATCCATCCCGCCCTTCTCTTCTCCGTCGCGCGGCAGGATCGGCTGCCGGGACAACCCTTGTCGTGGGGGCGGCGGCTCTCTCCATTCAGGCGGGAATTGGGGGCGAAGATTGGTCCGGCGTCGTTCCTGGCGGTTACGAGCGCCTCTTCTACGACGGCCTCGACCATCGTGGCGAGCTGACAGGGGGCCAGACGATCAGCCCCGTCACAGCGGATCTCGCCGGCGTGCCGGTGACCCCTGCGCCGACCACGACGCTCTTTGTGGGGCAACCGATGTCGACGGGACAGACAGGCGTCCAGCGTCGGATCGGCGGTGAGAATCGCATCAACATCGTGTACGTCGGCGACGGCTATACAGCGGCCGAGCTGGGGGCGTTTGCCGATGACGTGAACGACGCGATCGGCGGGGTGTTCAGCGTCGAACCGTTTGCCAGCTACATGGACTACTTCGCCATCCACCGGGTCGACGTCGTGTCCAACGAATCAGGTGTCGACAACGACCCTACCCGGGACCTAGATCGGGACACGGCCCTCGACATGGAGTTCTGGTGCAACGGCATCGAGCGGCTGCTATGCGTCGATACTTCGCTTGCCTACTCCTTTGCGAACAACGTCCCGAACGTGGACCAGGTCATCGCGCTTGCGAACAGTTCGAAGTACGGAGGCGCCGGGTACGCGACGTCCAACGTGGCGACGAGCGCTGCGAACAACAGCGCCGCGGTCAACATCGTCTTGCACGAGCTTGGCCACTCGCTGGGGAAACTCGGCGACGAGTACTTCAACAGCCAATCGAGTAGCACGTACACCGGCAACGAGCCACAGCTGGTGAATGCGTCCACCTACGATGAGGCCACCATGGCGGCCAACGGGGAGAAGTGGGCCGCCTGGCTCGGCGCGAGCGAGCCTGGATTCGATGGCACCGTGGGAACCTTCGAGGGCGCCCTCTATCGGCGGTTCGGCATCTACCGGCCCTCCGAGCGGTCGATGATGCGGTCCCTTGGAAGGGACTTCAACTTGGTCAGCGCGGAGAAGATCCTCATGGAGATCTACCTGGAGGTGGAGCCCATCGATTCCGCCTCGGACCCGACGCTGGATTACGGCAGCACGGATGTGCTGAGCGTCACGCCCATGAACGTCATGGGGGCGCCGCTGGGTGTGCAGTGGTCCTTGAATGGGGCGCCGATCCCGGGCGCGACCGGAACGACCCTTGATCTCGCCGCCCTGAACCTCCCCAGCGGGCAGGCTCAGGTGTCCGTGACCGTGCGCGACGCGACGCTGTGGGTCCGCGACGAAGCCTTCCGGGACGATCGAATGACCCAGACCATCGACTATACGGTCGAGGGCGGGTGGCTGACTCCGGCGTGTGACGCGACCCCCAACTCGGTGGGTCCCGGCGCGAACCTCGCGATTTACGGCTCTCCGTCCCTGGCCGACCAGGACCTCACCCTCGAGGTCACGGGCGGGCCCATCGGTGCCCCGATCCTCTTCTTCTACGGGGCCGACGTGATCTCCACCCCACTGGGCGAAGGGACGCTCTGCGCCGGCGGGATCACCCGTAGGATCGGCGTCCAGTTCTTCGACTTGTTCGGCCAATGCACCTACCCGATTGACTTCCAGGCCGATCCGGTCTCGGTGGGCGCGTCAGCGATCCTCCCCGGCACCTCTTGGATCTTCCAGGGCTGGTATCGCGACACGACGTCGGGCGGTGTGCCGTCGTTTGACTTCTCCAGCGCCGTCGCAGCGACCTTCGTCCAGTAACGTGGGCCCCCGGTAAACACCGAAGCGGTGGGCGGCTAGCGCATCTTGGAGATGTTCAGCTTGTCGATCCTCGCCCGGGTCTTGACGGACTCCTCGCTCCTCGTGAGCGACTGGGCGATGGCCTTGAGGCTGAGCCCCTTGCCGACCATGAGGTGCAGCTTGGCGATTTCGCTGGGTGTCCAGGGTTGACGGTGGCGTTCGAATTTCTTGGCCATGCTCTTGCTCGCTATCGGGTCCTCGAGGGGAAGGAGTCGGTGGAAAGGGGGGCGGTCCGGGGCGCTCGGCCTGGGCTCGCGGCGCACCATTCCGGCTTGCGTCCATGGCATTGGGAACCACAAACTGGCCTCCGTCCGAAGATTCGCTGTGATGGCCTTGGTCGGCGCACGGCTTCCCCTCGTCTTGTCGACGGCGCTCCTGGCTGCCGTGGTTTGTCCATGCGCTCCTTTTTTCATGCCTTTCAAGGGCTCTCGACCCTTGTCGCGACCCAGCGCAATGCGCGAATTCACTGCGTCGTCGCGGTCCTCGTCGGGGTCCTTGGGGCGTGGTTGGAAGTGTCCCGGTTGGAGTGGTGCCTGTTGGCGCTCTCGATCGGCTTCGTTCTCTCCGCGGAAGCCCTGAATACCGGGATCGAGTTCCTCTGTGACGCCGTGCACCCCGGACATCATCCACTCATCGGCAAGGCCAAGGACGTGGGAGCTGCGGGCGTTCTAATCGCCGCCATCGCGGCGACAGCCGTCGGCGTCCTGGTGTTTGGCCAGCGCCTCGGGGGCTGACTTTGGCTTGGCCGGTCAGCGCGGGGCCTCCACGGTCTCCATGGGCGCCAGGGACGTCACCCCAAGATCGAGCGTGACGCCCTCTCGCAGTGGGATGGGGCCGAACCGCATGGTTTGGTGGCCCTCAGCCTCTACCGTGAAGGAGGCTTCGATGGCCGGGACGCGAAGGGTGAGGCTTCCATCAGCGCCTGACTGCGCCGCGTTCTGGATACCATCGGTGGTGCATCGGAGGGCTGCGCCCTCGATGGGCCGTCCCGTCGCTTGCGAGACGATGCGCGCGGTCACAGGGGTGGTCGCGCGGGCCGCGCCCAAGGACGATGGATACCGATCCACTAGTGGTCGCGTGGGCGCGGGCAAGTTCACCACAAGGGCGCCCGGGTCCCGCTTGAAAGGGCCGCGCACTTCCACGGGAGTGTACTCGTGCTCGTACTCGTCCGCGTCGGGTCGAATCATCTGGGCGTACACCCAGAGTTCGCCGCCACCTGGGTCCGGGAATACGAGCGTGGAATCCCCGAAGGGAACCCGCTTGCTGAAGGTGACTGTGCTGTCGTCGTGATCGAACGAGGCCGTGGGGGAGCTCTCCATCACAGGCGCCACCTTCGGCGGCAGCGCACTGAGCTGAACCCTGACCCATGGTGCGGGCTTCTCTCCCTCGACCTTGATCGTCACGCGGATCGCGCCAAGTCTCTCGAGACGGCATTCGCGGACACCGGAGACTTCCTCGATCTGAAGCTCGAGGGGCTCGTAGCCGGTTGCGTGAAGGGTGGCGGCTACCGGTAGCGGCGGGAGCATCGAGCGGGAGAGATGCACAGATCCCGACGCCGTCAGGTGCAGAGAGGTGGGTCTTGGGTCAGGTCGATTGCTCCCGGCCGGGCGATGGAGCACGAGCTTGATCCGCGATGTCGAGAGCGAACGGAACCAGCTCAGGTCGCCCTCTGCCGCGTAGTTATCCCGCAGCCGAAGCTCCAACGAATCGGAATCGGGGAGCCGCAGATCGAAGGGACCGTAGGTCTCTCCGCGGGCGATCCGCGGAAGCTCGCGGTTGGAACGCGAGTTGTAAGGGCTTGTGGCGGAGATGCGTTGGCCCGGGCGCTGTGGACCGCTAACGCTCAATTCGAAGGTGCCGTCGGCGCCCGTGAGTGCGCGGCCCGGGCGTAGCTTGCTCCCTTCGGGGGGGACCACCGGCAGGGGATACCGCCGGGCGCTGCGGGTGCGGTAATGGGTTTGCACAAGGGCACCGGCCACTGGGCGATTCTCGGCGTCGATCACGCGGCCTATGTACCGCCTCGGTCGGCGAAGAACGACGTCGCCCACGTCGTGTGTGCCGGCTTCCGTACGGGCCTCCGTGCCCGCGTTCGACGCGGGGAGCTCCACCGTAAAGCGCTCACCTACCGGGCAGGGCGTGCCCTCCACCGTTGGTGTCCAATCACGGCGCCATGCAACCACGAGATTCGAAGGATCCACGCGGCCCGGGGCGATCGACCCGGAGTTGGGCTCGGAGTTGGATTCTGTATCGGGCCTTCTGAAGGCCCTCGGGAAGTTGGCGACGCATGGCACTTCAAAGCGGCCGTTGGCGTCGGTTCTACCAACCGGTAGGAACTTCTTGTTGCGCCCTTCGATCCCGATCCATGCTCCTCTGACAGGTTGGCCTATGTCGTCGATAGCGCGGCCGGTGACAGTGGTTCCCGAGTGCAGCTCGATGGTTCGGGGGCTTACGTGGGCGCCCGCAAGGTCAATGGCAAAGGAACCCCGCGCATGGCGTCCGCTTCGGAGCGTGATGAGTTGCACAAGTCCGTCGCCAGGGGACCAGAACGATGCGACTCCATCCGCTCCCGTGACCCCAGCCGCGAGGGGCCAGGGGTCGTCCAAACCACTCCCGATAATGACGACGCCGCCCATATCGTCTCGCCCCGTGGGTGAGATGATCCATGAAACTCCTTCCGCGGGCCTCCCCGTTCGGGAGTCCACCACGAGTATTCGGGCCAGGCTACGAGCGGACTCGGAGTCAGGTGTGATCGAGGATCGCTCACCGGGGGCATCGACGGCTGCCACCTGGGGGTCGACGGGCAGCTCGGACGCCTCGGGCCCGGTGATGGATGGCTGCGCGCCAAGCTCGATGGGTTGGTCGCCGCCATGGGAGTTGATCCACCAGAACCCCAGCACGCCCAAGAGGGCTACTGCACCTGCCAGCCAGAGGAGCGAGGACCATGTGCCCAATGCGCCTGCGCTGATCTTGGTTCCTGCGGTGCCGCCGCCCTTGGCGATTCCCGCAGCGATGGCGACCCAGCGGGGCCCGCCATGTTGCTCGTCGTCCTGGTTGAGCCTCTCACGGAGCTTCGCTACGCCTCGGCTGATCCGCTGGCGAACGGTGTGTGCCTGGGCCCCCGTTCGTTCCGCGATGGCGGCCGTCTCGAGCCCCTCGTAGTACTTGAGGGCCACGGCGGTCCGTTCGTCTTCCCCAAGCTCCACCACGTAGCGGGCGAGCCTGGCTCGGAACTCGGCCTGGGCGAGGGCCTCTTCGGGGGCGGGGCTGCCGGCGCTCTCGGGCGTCGCGACCGCCTGTTCACGGGCCAACCTCCGCCCAGCGCCCCGGTGCCTCTCAAACACGACATTCCGCGCGGTAGCTGCGAGCCACCCCCTCAGGCGCTCCGGTGCAGCGCTCCCCGAATGACGAAGGGCCCGGATCATCGTCTCCTGGGCCACGTCCTCTGCCTCGGCCGCATCTTTCACGAGGTGCCGGGACAGCTCCACGAGCCACCGCCGCTGGGCGAGCAGGTCTTCGATTTGGAGGGTGAGGGATTCGGGTGTCATGGATAGGGGCCTCTATTGCACCAAGAGGCGTCTATCCAGTCCGTGACCGGGCCCTGGCTTCTGTGACAAAGAAGCTGCGATTTTGAAGGTGAGGGGGTGCCAAGGGGGGCAATGGGCACTCCTGGTCCCGTCCCTGGCGGATCCCAGGTGAGCTTGCCGATTCCATGGCCCGGCCCCGCCACGATGGACCGTGGATCTCGGGATCGGAATGGGATGGCCCACCTGACGTCCTCCGTAGAATGACGCCATGGGCAACGGGGGCGGAGCCAGCGACGAGCACGGGAATGAATCAGAGGAGCCGAGCCTCGTTCCAGATCGTCCGAGTTGGCTGCACCGGTTCGCGGTGGCGCTCGGCGTTGGCGTGCTCGTCTTGGCGTTGTCCGTCCTCGCCTCCTGGGGGCATTGGCGCAACGACTTTGCCGATTACGATCCCCAGGCGATGACCAAAGGGCTCATCGACCTTCACGCCGCGGTCATCGACATTCAGCTGGCGGAGGGCATGGCTCCTGCTGAAAGCCTCGCCTTGGTGGACCTCTACGCCTACCGCAACGAACGGGCGTACATGAGCTACATGATGGACAAGGTGACGGCCTTCGTTTCCAAGGAGGAGTGGGACAAAGACTTCTGGGGCCGGCCCCTGCACTACGAACAGGAGGGGCAGGCCTTCCGAATCTGGAGTCTCGGTGCGGACGGGAAGGAGGGTGGCACGGGCTACGCCACGGACCTTGTGGCGGGGGTGCCGTTGGATGCGACTGCCAGGGCCAGCTTCTCTGACTTTCTCTTCGAACAGCCTTCGAGTGGACTGATCGACACCTGCGCCCTCTCTGCGTTCCTTGCCGGGCTCGCCTCCCTCATTCTCCAACGTCGCTCCATGCGAAAGGGACTCGTGGCCCTTCTGATCGTCGATGTGGGATGCGCGACCTTCATGGCCGTGGCCCTAGCGGGCATCCACATTCCTTTCCTGTCCGGACACTAGGCCAGTGGGGGAAACGCGAGACCCAAGCGGGGATGCAGGTGGAACAGAGCCCGCCATCCGCCGCGCGTACCGCCCGCTTCGGGACCCCCTCTTCCCCGTCGCGCTCGCGGCCTACCTGGTCGGTCGATTCGTCCTGCGAACCCGCTTCGACACGCCGCTCATCCACTCCTGGTGGAACGACTTCCTCTGCATCCCCCTTTGTGTCCCGGTGGTCACGGCCCTGCGTGAGCGCCTGGGGCTCCGGGTACGAGGCGATCCCCCGGGGCTGGGTGAAGTGATGATCCCGCTGCTCCTCGTGGGGCTCACCTTTGAAGTTTGGCTGCCCCGGGCCGAGTGGTTCCCAGCCACCACCTACGCCGATCCCCACGACATCCTCAGCTATGTCCTCGGTGCGCTCTTCGCCGCCATCTGGTGGCGCGCCGCTTACCCGGAGACCCGCGAGCCCTCGGCCACGGCCGGCAATCAGTGAGATCCACCCGACCGACAAGCGCGCTGAGTTCACCTCCCGCTGCAAGCGGCGGGGACCGCCAGCCATAGGGGGGAGGTGCATTGGGGCGGATTCCCCGCGGCTCGATTACCGTAGTGGCATGGCAGCCAAGAAGTCGTTCAAGGAGAAGCTCAAGGCGGAAGGCTATCCCAAGGTCTCACCGATTCCCCCGAAGATGGAGGCTCGGTTAGGGAAGGGAACCTTGCTCGTTCCCGCGGCTTGGGAAGTGGATGAGCTCATGCGCAAAGTCCGCAAGGGCAAGGTCACGACGGCAGCGGACCTGAGGCAGGCCCTCGCCGAGAAGCATGGCACGAATCACGCGTGCGCCATCGTCACCGGCATCTCGATCCGGGTCGCCGCGTGCGCCGCCGAGGAGGACCGAGCGGCGGGTAAGAAGCGGGTGACGCCCTATTGGAGGACGCTACTGAAAGGCGGGGAGCTGAACGACAAACTGCCCGGGGGCGTGGCGGCCCAGAAGGAGGCGCTCGAAGCTGAGGGCCACACCATCGTGAAACGGGGCAAGCGCTGGTTCGTGGAGGACCTCGAACGGGCGCTAGTTAGCCCGGGGTGAAGGAACCCATCGGGCCGGGCGTTTCGCGCGCCGCATGCTCTGAGCGGTTCTCCTTGGATGCGGCCAAAGCTTCCACAGAGCCTTAGGGACCAAGTCGCACCAGTGACTTCACGACGACGGGCTCGTGGTCGGAGAGATTGACGTCGAGGACTTCGTGGGTCCACGTTGCGTTGTACTTGTCTAACCATTCGATAGGCAGGAGTACCGTGTCAATGCGGCGGTTGGGCGCAGACGCTGGGAACGTGGGCGGGCCGTCGAAGATACCGGCAAACCTACCTGACGCTTCCCAGCGCCTCAGGGGCTCCGTTCCAGGGGCCGCGTTGAAGTCGCCCGCAATGGCGGTGGGTCCGGGGCTGAGATCGTCGAGGATCGCTTGCACTTGCGCGGCGTTGTTCTCGAGATCGAACGAGTCGTTGCGGAGGGATGCACATTGGACGACATCCCCCCGCAGGAATACGTCGGCCCACAAGATCCGGCGGTTGCCGCTGGGGTTCCAGAAGGGCGCGCCACCGGGAAGCTGATGGACCGACTTCCCCACCATTGGCACTTTGGACAGGATCGCGTTGCCGCTGCGAATGCGCGCTCCGGGGATGCCGAATGAGTAGTTGTCGCCGTAACACCAGTGGGTGAAACCGGCCTTCTCCGCCAAGTACGCGACTTGATTGACTTGGCAAGGGGCGGCCTCGAGCACGACCTCGGATCTGTCTCTTATACACATCTCCGAGCCCACGAGACTAGGCATGATCTCG
>CAJXRJ010000107.1 GCA_913058555.1 uncultured bacterium | reverse complement strand
ACACTGCATATCGTCGGCAGCGTCAGATGTGTATAAGAGACAGGCCCTGCGGCGTTCGATGTCTGCGTTCTGGCCAGCTCTGGCCCTTCCGGCCGCGGCGGCGGCCCTCGTTTGCGCCTGGCGCTGGGCCGCGTTCGGACATTGGCTTCCGGCGTCCGGCACCCTGAAGGCGTTGCCCCTTGCGGATGAGCTCCAGTACGGCGCGCAATACCTCTTCAGATCCCTGGGCGAAGGTGGGTTGGTGATTTGGCTGGTGGCGGGCGGTTTCGTCTTGGCCACACGCGCCCGACCGGAGGGGGAGGGCACCGGCCCCGTGGCCACGTTCCTCGGCGCCACCTGCGTGTTGGCGCTCGCCTTCGTGCTCACCGTCGGCGGTGATTGGATGGTCTACGGCCGATTGATGGTGCCGTTCTTGCCCGTTGCCTTGATGGGCGCGTGCCTCGCCCTCACCCGGTGGCACGTACCACACCCCGTCCGGCTGGCGGGTGGCGCCGTGCTCGCCGTTGCCACGTGTTGGGGATTTGCGGCAAGACCCCAAGCGGTGTTCGAGAACCGGTTCTTTGAACATTGGTGGCTCGACGTGGGCTCCGCCCTGAAGGACAAGGCCGCCCCCGGGTCAAAGGTGGCACTCTCACCGGTTGGCGCCATCGGTTGGTCCAGCGAGCTTCCGATCGTCGACATCCTTGGCCTGACCCACGGGGCATTTCTAGGCATGCCCCCAGACCTCGAGGGTGTGGGCGTCAAAGGGCACCATCGCCACAGCGCCGATTGGGTGTTTGGGGAGAGGCCGGACTACGTCATCCTCGGCAACGGGATCCTTCAGCCAGGGACAGGTCAGGTGTCGGTGAACCCTTGGGAGGCCGACATCGTGCAGGACACGCGCTTTCAGGCCGCCTACGTCCAGGACCGCCTGGGGATCCAGCGTCCCGGGGGCGACGTGAGTGTCTTGCCCTACCTTCGATTGAGCGCGGCGCCCAGGTTCCGCTGAATAGCGAGAGCCCGGCATGGGAAGGCCATCGCCTTCCCATGCCGGGCTCGCATCGAAGCCGAAGCGGCTCCTTACAGGTTCGGTAGCGGCGCGCTGAGGCGGCGGATGACGCCCAGGCCGGTATCCGAGCGGATGGACAGTGCCCGGGCCCCACGCCCGTCGTAGTTCACCTGGGTGCCGTTAGGCGCCAGGATGCCGACGTCCGCGGCCACAATGCCCCCGTTGACGAGGAGCGTCCCGTCGGTGTGGGGGCTCTTCGTGGAGGGCACCGTGCCCAGGATGCTGTTGGCGCTGTAGAGCGTCGCATCGATCTCGACGGTCTTCGAGTTGCTTTGGACCTTCGCCTGACTCAGCTTGATGGTCTTCTGCATCATGTCAGCGGACATCCAGTCTCCCGTTGGAGCCACGGTCGAGACCACGGCCTTTGGAGTCCCATCGGCGTTGTAAAGCACCGGGTCGCTCCTATCGTCCACATCGGCGTACGTGAGCTTGCTGCTCGACCATTCGGCGGCCCGCTCGTCGCTCAGCCAGTGCTTCGTCACCGGGTCGAAGTGGCCGTCCTTGTTGAAGATCGGGACGGTCGAACCCTCCGAGAAGGAGTAGTACCTCGGGGTGTGACTCGCGACGAAGTACGGGTTCGTCACCTGCGGAGTGACCCACTTGTACTTGGGCGTTTCCTTGCGGAGCCGCCGCCCGGTCTTGACCCACCGGTACTTCTCCACCTTCTTGGTTCCGGTCTTGACCTTCTCTTTGACGTCCTTCCAGTAGAAGCCGTTCTCGACCTTCTTCTTGGTCTTGACCTCGTACTCGCCGGACTTGCCGTTGCTCACCCAAATCCACTTGTACTTGGTGACCTTGATCCGCTCGCCGGTCTTCACCCAGGCGTAGGTGTTGACGGTCTTCCAGTAGTACTCTTTGACCTTCTCGTCGTAGTAGGAGACGTTGACGCCGTCCTGGACCTTCTCCGCCTTTCCTGGAAGCGTCGGCTGCGTCTTGATCCACTCTTGGCGGTTGAAGATGGCGAGCTCGTCCATCGTGAAGTTGAAGCTGCCGCTGCTCTCACCGTTCGTCGGCGTGCCACTGCCCCAGGCGGGACGATAGAAGTCGCCAATGACGACGTTGCCGCCTGCGGCAACGGCGAGGCTGTTCGTGCGGCCATCATCGGCGACACCGAACGTGCGGTTCGAAGACTTCCGACCACTGTCTGCGTAGATCAAGTCCCCGGGCACGTACACGTTGCCCTTGGCGCGAACCGTGCCCTCTCCGATGACGTAACCACTCAGGATGACGTCGCCGTTGACCGCCACGTCACCGTTGAGAACGATCGGGTCGTTCTTGGTTCCGTGGAGGAAGACGTTGCCCTCGGTCACGCCAGAGATGTTCACGTCGGTACCGTTCATGAACTTGGCGCGTTCCGACTCCTTGGAGATCTTCTGCCCAGGGGCCGCGACCGAGATTTTTCCGCCGCTGATGGTCCCCTTCGAGCCCTGCACGGTCGCGATGAACTCCGAGTCGTCCACGATACGGTTGCCGGCGAGGTCCGTCCGAGGGGCTCCCGTGACCGGGTCGTAGCCGCCGTTGTCCGGATACGGCGACGGGAAGCTGTCCGGCAGGGTCAGGTCCGTCGATGTCTGGTTCTGGAAGAAGTCCAGGTACATCGTCGCGTCCGCAGAAGGCGCCGCGCTGTCAAACATCGCGAGCTTGTCGAACTGGAGGTTCTGGAAGCTGTCCTCCCAGAGCTTGTCGTTCGAGTTCAGCTTCGCGGTCTTCAGGTTGAACTTCGACCAGTCGGCGATGTTCGTGCCGTCGCCCTTGATGGCGTCGCCGCCGATCAGCGCGCGGCCGGCGATCTTGGAGTCTGGATCACTACGGAAGTGGATCGAGTCGATCGAGCCCACCTTGACGGGGTCGTACGTCCCTGCCAGCGCGGGCGAGTTGTTGTAGTACCGCTCTGCGTTGTCGATGGTCGTGTGGCAGAGCAGGCAGTTGATGTTGTTCGCAAGCAGTGCGAAGTCGAGGCCGTCCCACTCGGGGGGGGCGATGGTGTAGACCTCCTGCACGGAACTCCTGCGTTCCTTGGACGACCCATCGACTCCGGCGCGGGCGACCGCGTCCACTTCGATGATGATCTCCGTGGAGTCCCAGCTGTCGGTGCGGTAGATGTCGAGGCGCTCGATTTCGATGCCGCCGATCTCAAACCGACCGTCCTTATCTGTCGGGAGGCTGAGTGCCTGCCGGAAGGCGGTGCGGTGGGGCTTGGAGGATTCGGATTGGTCCGTCACCCCAAGGCCATCCATGTGCTGCCGGAAGCTCCACATCTGGGCCTGAGTACCAGCCGTGGCCTTCTCGAAGTTGCCCCAAAGCGTGGCGATGGCCATGGAGGCTGCGTTCTGCGCAGCGGCGCGGGCGCGGAAGCCCGCCTGGTGGGCCACGGTGGCCCGGCTCGTCTCAACGCTCGTTCCCACGAACGCGATCATGAGCGACATCACCAAGATGGCGATGGGCACCACGGCAAAGAGCGCCGTTCCCCTCTGATGCACACGGGGTTGAAGCCGGCGCGGCTTCCACAAATTCAGGCAGTTCATCCAGTCCTCTCTATTTGGCTCGTCGACGGAAGGTGGAAGCATCCTTTCGGCACGCCTCCGCGTCGGCATCGACGGATCCAGCCGTTGGACTTGTGTTCCGATCGGCGAGTTGAACGAAGTACGCCTCAAGTTCCGTGATCGGGACAGAATCTGCCCGCATCCGGGACGCCGGCCGCGTCAGTCCCGCTTCGGAGTCTGTCCGAGCGCGCGACGAAGGAGGTCCCCAACGTTTGTCGATGCGCCGGCCTCCCGTGCTTCGGGCCGCTGCGGGATGATCCGCTGGATCTCGGGGAGCTCCTTGATCGACTCAAACTGAGCGATGGTCTCCGCCTCGTCGGGGTGAATGGGGCCGCCACCGGGGTGTTGAAGGCTGAAGGCGATGCGCTCCTCGTCTGGATCCAGGTCCAGGATGCGCGCCGAGCGCTTGTCGCCTGCGGCGAGTCCCTGGCGCGGTTTCAGTCCTGCACACTCCGAGATGGGCACGATGCCTTCCAGGCCTGGGAACAGTCGCGCCACGGCGCCATAGCTCCCCGTTCGCACGATCTCGATCGGGACGATTTGGCCCTCCCAGTTCTCGCGCTCGACGCGGGCCCAGGGACTCTCATGGAGTTGTTTGAGGCCCAGGCCAATGCGCTTGCCGCCTGCGCGGACGTGGATCACGCGCGCCTCGATCACTTCGCCGAGTTTCACCATGTCACTCGGGTGCTTCAGGCGCTCGACTGACATGTTGGAGATGTGGCAAAGGCCCTCACGTCCTCGGCCGATCTTGATGAACACGCCGTAGGGCTCGATGCGCGCCACGCGCCCTTGCACCGTCTGCCCGGGCACGATGGCGTCGGGCGACTGCCCCGCCTTCTGCATCTTGAGCACGGCCTTGCGAGATACCACAGCCCGCTGCTTGTCTGGGTCCACCGAAAGCACCTCGACCACGATCGATCGCCCGAGGAGCTTGCCGCGCTCGCGGGACTTGCGTACGCCGCTCTTCGAGAATGGCATGTAGGCGTGGAGGGGGCCAACCTTCAGCTGGTACCCGTCGTGGGTCTTGGCCAAGACCCGTGCCGTGATCAGGCTGCCCTCCTCGAGGTCCTCCCATTGCTCCAGCGTGCGCTCATCGATGAGATTGAGCATCCACAGGGAGTCTTCGCGGCCGCGCAGGGTGAATTCGTATTCCTCCCCGACCGCAGGCGGCCGGAGGAACGCGTACTTCGGGATGAGGCCTTCCTTGCGTGGCCCAAGCTCCACAAAGACGTCGTCTCCGTAGATCCCGATGATGGTCCCCTTGAAGACCTCGAGCGTATGGGCACCCCGTTCGCGATCTTCGGGGTCGGGGGGGCTTTGTAGCGGTCGGAAGCGGGACATCAGAATCGATCGGTATCGCGGCGTGAGGCGGGGACCCAACGCTCGCGTTCGTAGACCCCTTCGCGGCGCAGTTCATCGCTCTTCACCGTGCGCCCGATCGTCATGTAGTGAAACCCCGTTCGGACGAGGCCCTCGGCAGCCTCATTGGCGTCCATGGATAGGTACCGGTCCCGTGTTTTGGAAAGGCCGATTCCCCCGAGCAAGCGGAGCGTGGGGTCGAGGAGGCGGCGTGCCCAGGTCTCACCCCGGCGATACCCGGGCCGGTCGGGTCCGTTCAGGAGCGGGGCCTGACAGATCGTGAACGGCAAGCCGCTGGAGCGGACCAGGTCCTCTGCTTTGCCCCTGGCGCGCAGGTAGGCGCCCCGGGCCTTCGCCGACGCGCCTACGGACGAGAGGTAGATTACCCGGGGCGGGATGTCCTGCTGGGCCGCGGCTTCGCAGAGAAGTGCGGTCAGGCCGAGGTCGATGGTCTCGTAGGGATCGTCGATGCCCTCGGCGCTCGCCCGCTTGGCCGTCGTCCCGTGGCACAGAAAAAGGTGTGTGGGCGCCAATCGCTTGAGAGTGGCCGCAAAGGCGGAGGCCTCAAGGGGCGTCGTGTCCACCGAGACGGCCGCCCCGTCGCCGCCGATTTTGAGGCTCTCGAAGCGTATCCGCGCGAGCTCCAGGGACGTGGACTCCGGGCGAATGTGGGCCACCACGGCCTCCATATCGGCGTCCTCAGCGAGGAGCCTCACCACGGCGCTCCCGACGTAGCCCGTGGCGCCGAACACGAAGCCCCGGTGCCGGATTCGGTGGGCGGTCAGGTTCTCGCGCTTCGGAACGTGGGACGTCTGGGGTGCCATAGGGCCGCGATAGTAGCAGTCCCGGACTCCGTATCGCTGCCACGGCGGTCGTCCGTTGCTTTCGGGGACCGCGCGCCCTGATACTCACCGCCATGGATAGCTGGAGCTACTGGGTCATTCTCCCCGCAGTCGGTGCCCTCATCGGGTACGCGACCAATCGCCTCGCCGTGCACATGATCTTCCGGCCGATCGAGCCGAAGAGCATTCTCGGCTTCAAGGTGCAGGGTCTCATCGGCCGGCGGCAGGCGGAGCTCGCCAAAAGCATCGGTGCCGTGGTGGGGGATCACCTCGTGCGGCCAGAGGACCTGGTGGGGGCCCTTGAGAAGATCGACCTGGAAGAGGTGGTGGACCGTGCCTTCGAGCAGGGTCTGGCACCCAAGATCGAGGAGCTGCGCCGGCTGCCGCTGGTCGGGGGATTCCTGACCGACGACCGGGTGGCGGACCTGCGGCGCCACGCTGTCCAAGGGGTCATCAAGAACAAGGCGAGCCTCGCGGGGGCCCTGCAGAAGGGCCTGGAGGACGGCGTCGATGTCCATGAGCTCGTGGAATCGAAGGTCGCCAACTTCCCCGTGGCTCGAATCGAGCAGCTCGTGCTCCAGGTCGCCGCCCGGGAGCTGCGATCGATTGAGGTGCTCGGGGGGCTGCTCGGCGGGCTTGTGGGGCTGATCCAGGCGGTCTTGCTGTACTTCCTTTCAAACTGACGGCGCTGGGAGGGAGCACTTCGGGCCGCGGGGGCGAGAACGGGCTAATCTCTGGTGCCGCTTCGTCCTGCACCGCCACCGCCATGAAGTCCGTTCTCTTCCCGGTCCTCGCCGGGCTACTCGCCGTTGCTTGCGGCGGGCCCGAAGACAAAGAATCGCCCGCGTCAACTGCCACTGGGCCCGCTGCCAGCGGGGCACGTCAGGGTGCAGCCCCAAGCCCAGGACCCCGGGTGGAGGTCGCTGCGCCTGACCGACGTATCCGAGGGGCGATCGACAACGAGGCGCTCGCGGAGACCGTCGACGGTTGGTTCCAGGCCCTCGGGAACAAGATCCGGATCCGCGACTTCGACGGGATCTCGGACGCCTTCTCCGAGGACCTGCGCGCCGAATCGCTCTTCCCGAACGTCCCCATCGATGAACTGTCGGCGGGGGGCAGCTCCTTTGAGCTCCTCCCCCTGGGCGTGGAGCGCTACCGCGCGCCTGACCCCTCCCGGGTCTTGGGCAAAGCGTCCTTCATCGAATCCATCGAGGATCGAATCGGGCCCCTCGCCCGGTTGTCGCAGTCCCGATGGCGCCTCACGTCTGCGTCCTTCCAGAAGGAGCCGAATCGCGGGGATGTCGTGAAATGGGGCCGAGCAGAAGCGTCGATTCACATCGTGGGCCATGCCGTGGACCGCGGAACCGTGGTGCTGGATGCGAAGGCCGTGGCACGCATTGAAAACCGGGAGGGCGACTGGGTCATCAGCGCCCTTCGCTTGGAGAGCCGCACGCTCCTCTATCACCGGCGCCCGATGTTCTCCGAAGTGAGTCGCGCCGCGGGCGTGGCCTACGACGGTTTGCGATACGGCGAGTCCGGGAACGATGGCGACGGCTGGAACGGTGCCGCGACCGCGGACGTGGACGGCGATGGATTGCTAGACATCTTCGTCCCTGGGGCCCAGCGGGGATTCCTCTATCGAAACAGCGGCGACGGAACCTTCGTGGAAGAAGCGCAGACCCGCGGTCTCTTCGGCACCGGTGGGGGGACAGGCGCGGTCTTCTTTGACTACGACCGCGACGGGGATCAGGACCTGGCCGTGGGGCATGTGGGCTGGCTCGATCTCGCGAACCAGCCCAAGGGCCGTGCCCTTGAACTTTACGAGAATGACGGCAAGGGGCGCTTCAAGGACGTCTCCCGCGAGACCCTGGTGGGCGCTCACTCGATACCCGCATACTCCCTCACGGCGTTTGATGCGAACGGCGACGGGTTCACGGATCTGTTCGCTTGCGGCTATGGCCGGATGGACTTTGAGATCAACGACTCGTGGATCGAGGCGTCCAACGGGGCGCCGGATCTATTGCTTCTGAATCGCGGCGGCAAGAAGTTCGAGGACGGCACCGAGGCCGCGGGCATGGGCGACAAGCGCTGGAGCTACGCCAGCGCTGCCGCTGACTTCGACGAAGACGGCGACCAGGACCTCTACGTGGCGAACAACTTCGGCACGAGCCGTCTCTGGCGCAACCGCGGGGACGGCACGTTCGAGGACGCCGCAGCGGAACTTGGCGTCGATGTTCGGGGCAACGTGATGGGGGCCCTCTGGACCGACCTCAACGGGGACGGGCGACTGGACCTCTACCTGTCGAGTCCTACGTCGACCTCAGGCACCCGGCTGCTAGGGGGCGTGGAAGAGCGCCGCGGAACGGCCGCGACGCAGGGCATGATCCAGATGGCGAACGGCAACAAGGTCTTCCTTGGCACCGAGCTTGAGGGCGGCAAAGCAGGCTTTGTGCGCGGCGACATGGGCGGTACGCGCTCCGGCTGGGCATGGTCGGCGGCCTCCCCGGACATCGACCTCGATGGGACGCGCGACATCGTCTGCGTGAACGGATTCGTCACGGGGGAACTCTCCGGCGACACATGAAGCGCGTTCTGGCGCCACGTGGTGGCGACAACCCTTCTTGAGGGAGCTGAGAACGCTCCGGACGTCAGCGAGCATCCTGGTCACGATGAAGAGTCGGAGGGGTTCATGCATCCCTGGGCGCGCGAGATGTATCGGCGCGGGTTCTCTTTCAATGGGGGCGAGCGAACGAAGCTCTTCCTCAACACGGGCGGCGGGCTCGTGGATGTCTCGGATGTCTCGAACGCCGATTCGCCCCTGGACGGCCGAGCGCTCCTCGCGGCGGATTTCGACGACGATGGGGACGAAGACTTCTTCGTGCACAACATTCAGCGTGAACGGCACCACCTGTTCCGCAGCGACGTGGATCCCGGGGACGAGGGCTTTCTTTGCCTCGAGCCCGTGACGCCTTCCGAGGGCGCCCGTGGGGAGTCGATCGGGGCCATCGTGCGCGTGCGATTCGGCAGCCAGGTGACGGCCCAGGTCCTTGCGCGCGGGTCCGGCTACGCCTCCAGCCAAGCCGGTTCCCTCGTCTTTGGGCTCGGGGACGCCAAGAAGGCCCGGGTGGAAGTGCTCTGGCCGGGCGGCGACCTCGAGGACTTTGGGTCGATCGCTTCCGGCGGGCGTGCGCGCCTCATTCGCGGCACGGGCAAGGCCGAGCTCCGGCCACGTCATGGGTCGTTCACCCTCGCGGACCCGCTTCCGCCCGGCCTGAAGATGACCCGCGGCGCCAAGATGCCAAAGCTCCAGTTCGAGGACCGCTCGGGCAAGCTGACGGCCTTGGATCCGGTCGAGCTCACCAAGGACGGGCCTATCCAGCTCGAAATCTGGGCCAGCTATTGCCGCCCCTGCATCGAGAAGCTCCCCGGCCTCGCGAAGCAGCACCGGGAAGGGGCGAGGATCTTCGCCTTGAGCGTCGACATCCCGAAGGAGAGGCAGAAAGCGCTGACCCTGCTGGCCCGTCACCGGGCGGAGTTCCCGGCCTTCTTCCTCTCCATGGAGGAGGGCGTCAACGAGGACGGCTTCGATACGGTGGTCGACCTGATGCGTCTTCCTATCCCCACGACCCTGATCATCGGGAAGGGGGGCGTGCTCGAGGGCGTCCGGACGGGAGCCGCCAGGGGATTGGCGGAGCCGGCGAAGTAACGCGGGAAGTCTGGGAAGGGAGCGGGCGCCCCGACTAATGCCCGGGGCCAGATGTGTCGAAGAGGGAGACGGGTGTGTCCCCGCCCGTCTTCAGACCCATTCTGCCCATCCCGACCCATCTGGCACCCACCAGCACGGCGATCCCCATGTTCCTCCGATCAGCACTCCTCGTATCCCTGGCCGTCCTTGCTACCGGCTGCTCGACGGCAAAAGGGCCCAACCTGGCCAAGATGGCTCCGATCGTCAACGCCACCCTACGCCAGGGAGAGGACGTGATCGAGCCAGGGGACCTCATCCAGGTCCGGCTGATTTCCGCCGAAGCCCCCGGCGTCGGTGGCGTTACCAACGATCCCGCATTCCAGCTCAACCAGGACGTGCGCGTCCAGGCGGACGGTCGCGCGTCCTTCATCGGCCTCGACGACCTGCCCGCCGCCGGGCTCCTGCCGTCGGTCCTGGACGAGATCCTGACTGGCCGCTACGCATCCCTGCTCGACGAGGAGCCCACCCTGAGCGTGGTGATCGCCCAACAGGCGCCCCGCACGGTCACGGTCTTTGGCGAAGTCGCTCAGCCCGGGCTTGTCCCTATCCCCCCCGATGGGCACTTGTCCCTCGTGGACGCCCTCGGACGCGCGGGAGGCCCCTCGACCCGGACGGCGTGGCTCTCGAATGCCCTCCTGATCCGTTGGGACCACAAAGAGCAGAAGCAGATCGCGTGGAAGATCGACGCCAGGCGCAGGCATTGGGACACGGAAGAAACCGTCTACCTGCAGAACCGTGACATCCTATTCATCCCGAATACGAACGTCGATCACGTCGCGATCCAGCTCGATCAATTTGTGCGTCGTATGATCCCGTTGCCGAACATCTTCCCGCAGATCTGATCCCAGGCTCCCCCTATACGGGCTCCCTCTATTTGGGCTCCCTCTATTTGGGCTCCCTCAATTCGGGCCCCGGGACACGATTCCCGGGGCGCTCGCCCCAAGAATCGCCGCGTCTGGATCGAACGGGTCTCCCGGGTTGATTCGCCGATCCATCCCCTGGCCACTCCCCAAAGCACTGTGGACGACTTCGCACACGCTCGCCTCACCGAGGACGAACCCAAGAACCCCTTCGATCTGAAGGTCCTGGTTCTCTACGCCGCGGCGCGGTTTCGACGTCAGATCGTGGGCCTTGCGATCCTCGGCGGCTTCCTCGGGCTCATCGCCGGTGCGGCGCAGCCCAACGTCTACTCGGTCACCGGCAAGCTGATCTTCAGGGCGAGTGCGCGCCAGGCAATCACCGACGAGAACGTGTTCGGCGTGGAGCTAACCGAGTTCCGCGGCGGCATGTCGGCGGCCATCGAGGAGGAGCTTGAACTTCTAAAGGATCCGATCATCTACGAGCGCGTCGTGGAGCAAATCGGCGCCGAGGAGATCCTGCGCGTGGCCGATCCCCAGTCCGGGGACAACGAGTACACCTCGACGCCTGCGCGGTTCATGCATCGCCTTCAGGCGGGGTTGATCCACCTCAAAGGACTTGACGACCCATGCCCGGACGGCGTCACCCCCGAAGCGCGGGAAGGGGCGATGAACAAGCTCATCGCCAACACGACGATCAGAAACGTCCGCCGCACGAACATCATCAACATCGTCTACAAGGACTCGTCCCCGGCGAAGGCCAAGACGATCGGCGACGAGATCGTGCGCCAGATGCGGTCGCGTCACCTGGAGCAGTTCCAGGCCGAGAAGCAGCTCCTCACGCTTCAAGGCAACAAGGGCGACGTATTCCAAGAGCTGAAGGTGGCCCGCAAGAAGGCGGCTGAGTTCAAGCAGCAGTGCGGCTTCTGGGATGTGGAGGCGGACTTCGCCGCTTGCCAGGATCAGATCCGCGAAAACACCTTGCTGGAAAGCAAGCTAGAGCAGGACCGCCAGCGACTTCTCGGGACCGTGGAGAGCCTTGAGAAAGAGCTCGGCCTACGCGGCGACGAGGGGGAATCTGAAGACGACGAAAACCGTCCGTTGAACCCTGAGTTCATCTCCCTGCAAGGGGACCTCGCGAAGGTGCTTCAAGGGATCCAGGAGATCGATCGTATCGTGACTCCCGGCACGCTCAGCCTGAAGGAGAAGGGCAAGCTCGAAGCCCGGAGAGACTTGCTCATCCAGAAGCTTGAGAACACGGATCGCTTTGGCGCTTCGTCTGCGTTGATGGCGCTTGCCAACGACGCGAACGAGGCCGTGACGAACACGCAGACGTTGCTCAGCACCGCCAAAGGTGAACTCCAGGGCATCATCGCGCAGATGGATGTCGTGCGCGAGCAGATCAAGGACCTGCAGCAAAGGCGCCAGACGATGGAGGAGTGCCGCGTGGACCACATGCAGCTCGAAGCCAACGTCCAGACCCTGAACCAGAAGTACCAGCAGATCACGGCCAGCGAGCGCACGCTTTCGAGCCTTGCGATCATGGACCAGGAAGAGGTCTCCAACCTCGCCGTGTTCCGTGCGACGCGCTTGCCGAAGGACAAGGACGGGCCCCAGCGAAGCAAACCGCTGATGATGGGCTTCGCCGGTGGGCTCGCCTTTGCGTTCGGCCTCGCCGTGCTTCGCCAGCTCCTCGAGCGCCGCGTCCGTTACGCCGAAACGGTCGAGAACCAGCTTGGCCTGCGCGTCCTTTGCTCGGTGCCGGACCTCTCCCACAAACCAGGGTTCAAGGGCGTGAACCACACGCCCGCCGCCGGTCAACAAGGAGCCGCCTAGCCATGTCGAAACCGCCAACGGACCATTCGCAGCCCACGCTCCCCCGCCACGCCTTGGCGGGCGACCTCCAGGATCAGCTCGAGGTGGTCGCGCCCCTCGTGGATTCGATCTGGACCCAGATCGCATCCCTTGCTGAGGGCAAGAAGCACGTGCGCGTGCTCTTCACGAGCCCACAGAACCAAGCGGGCACGACGCTCATGACGGCCGCCACTTCCGCGGCCCTGGCCCGCAACATGCGAGCCAACGTGATGATGGTCGAGACCCACATGCGGGCGCCCGCGGCGGCGGCGTACCTCGGTACCGAGAGCACGCCTGGGTTCTCGGACCTTCTCCTGGGGCACACGGAAATGGAGACCGCGGTTCGCGACGTGCCCGGCTCCCCCGACCTGCACTTGCTCCCCGGAGGATCGCCGCGGCCGGCGATCGCTGGCGAGTTCTCCACGCGCGGGGCGCAGGACCTGTTGCAGAGCCTCATGACGAAAGCGCGCTTCGTGCTGTTCGATGCACCGCCGCTCATCGAGTATCGCGAAGCCCGCGGGCTCCTTGGATTCGTGGACGCCGCGGTGATCGTGCTCCAGTCGCGGGTCTCGCTGAAGAGCCAGACCGTGGAGCTCGCTGACTTAATCGAGAACGCCCGGGTGCCAATCCTGGGCACGGTGCTGAACCGCCACGAGTCGGAGTTCAGCTTCCTCCAAGGCCGACGCAGATAAGCGCCCACCGCCCGTGGATCAGCCATCGGTCCCTGCCGGACCGCCGCCCCCCGCCCAGCCGGGCGGCCGCGAAGAACAAGGGAAACCCCCGCGTGAAGACGCCGCCAAGGTCCAGTCAGGACTGAAGTGGACGTCTCTGTCGATGGTGTTCTTCCGCTTTGCGCGGCTCGGCACCACGGCGATCCTGGCGCGCATCCTGACGGAGCTGGACTTTGGCCTCGTCACGATGGCCATGGCGTTCATCCTCGCCTTCCAGGCCCTGCGGGACATCGGCTTTGGGCCGGCATTCGTCCAGCGCAAGGGGCTTGATGAAGACGAGGAGCGGCTCTTCGCCAGCACCATGTTCTGGGTCGTGGTCGCGCTCAACGCCGTCATGTTCCTGTTCGGTTGGTTCATGGCGCCCCACGCGGCGTCGTACTTCCCCGAGCTGCCGGGGCTCAGCCCCATCCTTCGCGGAGTCTTTGCACTCCTCCTGATCGAGGCGCTCTCGACGACGCCCACCGCGATCCTGCAGAAGCGATTGGAGTTCGGGCTCATCGCCACCGGCGAGATGGTGGGGATCGTGCTGCACGCGGTCCTCTCGATCGCCTTTGCGTGGATGGGCTTCGGGGCCTGGTCGATCATCATTGGCACCCTCGGTAGCCGCTTGGCACAGACGCTTCTGATCGTGAAGCTTGCAGGGTGGCGCCCGCTCTTCCTGTTCGACTGGGCAGCGGCGCGGCAGCTGTTCGGATTCGGACGCTACCTCTGGGGCAACTCGCTGCTTCAGGCGTCCAACAAGGTCGTGGACAAGATGGTGGTGGGGCGGCTCTTGAACGGCTCGACCCTTGGCGTCTACGGCAACGCCTACAACCTCTGTACGACGACCTCGAAGCCGATCTTCTCGATCATTCTCCGGGTGACCTTCCCGGCGCTCGCCAAGATCCAGGACGACCCCGCCGCCATGCGGAAAGCTGTGGTTGCGGCTGTATCGAATGTGGCGCTTGTCACGGTGCCGATCTCCGTGGGACTAGCGGTCACGGCCGAGGACTTCGTGACCGTCGTCTACGGCGCGAAATGGGTGACCATGGCGCCGATCGTTCAAGTCCTCGCGTTCTATGGCATCGTCATGTCCCTCGCGTCCATCACGTCTCCCGTGCTGATGGCCCTTGGGCGAGTCAAGCAGCTGTTTCACTTCGCGCTCTTCGGTCAGTTGCTCATGGTCGCGCTCTTCGCGGCCCTCGGACAATTCGGGGCCATGGGAATCGCGGTGGGGCTTGTGGCGGCGTCCACGGTGGCGGAGACCCTGGCGTTCCTCTACGCGGCGCGGTGCTTGGGCCTGCCGG